>CAYTVR010000194.1:0-13980 GCA_964441245.1 uncultured Saprospiraceae bacterium
AAAATCCACATTGACATAACCAGCACCGGTGATGATTTCGGCGATACCTTTTGCTGCGGTAGATAAAATACTATCTGCTTCCGCAAATGCTTGTCGTAATGAAAGGTTACCGTGAATTTCTCTCAATTTGTCATTAGAAATAACAATAAGGGTATCGACATTCTTTTTTAATTCTTCCAGACCTTCGACCCCTTGTGAGGTTCTTTGACGTCCTTCAAATGTGAACGGAAGGGTAACGATACCGACCGTTAGGATATCCATTTCCTGTGCTGCTTTGGCAATAATTGGCGCAGCTCCAGTTCCGGTTCCACCACCCATTCCGGCAGTGACGAATAACATTTTAGTATTATCAGCTAAAAATAATTTTACTTCTTCTATGGACTCCAAGCAAGCTTGGCGGCCAATCATTGGTTTTGAACCCGCACCTCGGCCTTCTGTTAATTCTGGTCCTAAATGGATACGTTTTTTAACAGGGCTTTTGTCCATCGCTTGGCTATCAGTGTTGCAAATAGCAAAGTCGACTCCTACGATTCCTTGTTGGAACATTTGGTTAACGGCATTACTACCACCACCACCTACTCCGATGACTTTTATAATGGATGCTTCTTCTTTTGGCAAATCAAAATGCATAACAATTAATTTAAGGATTAGTGAATAGTTGTTGTTTTATAATAATATTTGGTGATCTTCATTTTGTAAGTAAAGGTCAAAAAATTGTCTCTAGTCGTTTCCGTATTTTAGTTATTCTAAAACTCAGAGTCTGGTTCGGTTTCAAACCATTCTTTTGTTTTTTTGAATAACTCTTCGTACCAAGGTTTTGATTCATTGGCTACTACAGGTTCTTGTACAGATGATGTAGTTGATTCCTCTACTACTGTTTTATCTTCAATAAAATCTTTGTAATCAATTTTTCCGCTTTCGACACTTTCGATTCCTCGAATTAACAATCCGAGAGAGGTAGCGAATATTGGGCTACAAACTCGTTCATCGTATCCATGCGCTAAATGTTCAATTGGAATTCCGATACGTGTATTGATCCCTGTGTGATATTCTGCTAATTTATCGATGTGGTTTAACAATGCACCTCCGCCTGTCAAAACCAAGCCACCAATCAATTTTCTTTCAAAACCAGAACGTCGAATTTCCCAAACTACATAGTCTAAAATTTCTTCGATTCTTGCTTGAATGATTCTAGCTAAGTTCTTTTCAGAAATCTCTTTTGGATCGCGACCTTTCAAGCCTGGGATGGTAATGATTCTATTATCATATACTTCTTCAGCCAAGGCAGCTCCAAATTTGATTTTCATTTTCTCCGCTTGCTGGTGAACCACCATACAGCCTTCTTTGATATCTTTAGTCACTACATTTCCTCCGAAAGGAATCACTGCGGTGTGTCTGATAATTCCTTCTTGGAAAATAGTGATATCAGTCGTACCTCCTCCGATGTCAACTAAAGCAACACCTGCTTCTTTTTCTTCGTGACTTAATACTGCGGCAGCTGAAGCAATGGGTTCTAAAGTCATATCTGCTACTTTCAAACCTACTCGTTCAATACATCTGTGGATGTTATTTGAAGCGGTAATTTGTCCCGTAATGATATGAAAGTTAGCTTCCAAACGCACACCTGACATACCAATTGGATCAGCAATTCCTTGCTCATTATCCACTGTAAATTCTTGGGGAATCACGTGAAGAATTTTATCTCCTGGAGGTAAAACCAGTTTGTACATATCATTAATCAGCTTATCAATATCTTTCTGACTGATTTCAGTATGATCACTTTCTCTAGTCAAAATTCCACGATGCTGTAGGCTCTTAATGTGTTGGCCTGCAATACCGACATGAACCACTTTAGCCTCCATTCCTGATTTTCTTTCTACCATAGCGATGGCATCAGAAATAGCTTTTTTAGTTTTGTCAATATTCGAAACCACACCTCGAGATACACCAAGTGATTCCACTTTGCCGATCCCCATGATTTCTAACTTTCCGTGTTGGTTTTTTCTTCCAGCAATAGCACACACCTTTGTGGTTCCAATGTCAAGAGCGACAATTACTGGAGCGTTTTGTGAATTAATTTTTTCAATCATAGTATTAATTTATTGGTGGTTTTCATCATAATCTTTAAAAACAAAATTTGGTAGTTTATAGTTAGTCTTAAATATTTCTCTTTTGCTTCTTTATCTTTTTTTGCAAACTATTTGATTCTTATATTTTAAGTTTATACTTCGATATCTATTCCATCCCAATCGGGACATGGCCTCTTTATAGAATGTTTTAAGTCGAAATATTTTATCTTTTATTATTGATAAATCTCCGATGATTATTTTTTGGTTGCCCACTTTGGGTACCAACACAAAATCACCTTTAGCCTGAATAAAAACATGTTCGACCATAGAATGGAGTAATTCATCTTGAAGAATCACATTCGTCAAATCATACAAGTCCTTCATTCGATTTCCTTTTCTTTCCAGATAATCTGGATCGTAAGGTGGAATGTTTCCGGTGGCTACCAGTACTCTAGCCGTAAAATGTTTGGACAAGGGCATCTTTTTACCCAATTTATCTAAATAATAATTCAATCCATTTTTGTCAATTACTCTTAAAATCGGTTCTCGTTGGATGACTTCAATATGAATTTTATTTTCAGCATCCACGAAAACATTAGAGCTTAAAATAAAAGGATCTTCTTCTAAAATCCTTTCTACTCGTTCTACATTCAAAGCTCCTATTGGCAAGCCAACTAATCGATGTCCAAAACTTCTTTCAATCGTCAACAAGACATCTTCTGCATCAATCAAGTTATTGCCGTCCGGCAAAGGAGTAATTGAGATCAAAGTGTTTTTTGCTTCTCTAGTCTTCTTTTTTTGAACCATTGTAATCAACAATGCTGCTGCCAAAAAAATAGAAGCGATCCACAAAATCCGCTTTAGCATATGTCCTACGTCTGTATTAGCCATGTGCTATTTTCGCTTTTATAGGCTCGATAAATGTATCGATATCTCCAGCCCCCATTGTCAATAAAACTTCTATTTCTCTATCATCCAAAACTTGTAATAATTGTTTTTTCGAAACTAAAATCTTATTAGGATTTTTCATTTTTTCAAAAATAATGTCCGCAGTAACTCCTGCGATTGGTTTTTCTCTAGCTGGATAAATATCCATCAAAATGATCTCATCTAAAAGATCTAATGCTGAAGCAAAACCATGAACAAAATCACGGGTTCGGCTATACAAGTGAGGTTGAAATATTCCAGTTATTTTCCTTTCGGGAAATAATGTTTTGGCAGCATCAATGGCTGCATTCAACTCCGAAGGATGATGGGCATAATCATCGATGTATACCACTTTTTCATCTCGATAAATCGTTTCAAATCGTCGCTTGATTCCTTTGAATGAAGCGAGTGCTTTTTTTATATCTACTCCGCTGATTCCTAGTTGTTGTGCAACTGCGATAGCAGCGGAAGCATTTTCTACGTTATGATGGCCTGGTAGTGTAAAGACAATATTTGAAATTTCGCCAACTTCACTTTCAAAGTCGAAAACAAAAAATCCATTTTCTACTCTGATATTTTTCGCGCAATACTCCCCTTTTCCAAGGCCATAGGTTGTCAATTTTCTTTTTCTTTCGGAAAACTTTTTTTCCGATATCTCATCAGTCCAACCACTATTTAAAATCAATTGCCCACCTTCTTTTATTTTTTCAGCGAAAGCTCGAAAACTCTTTTTCACCTCATCTTTATCACCATAGATATCCAAATGATCTGCATCCATAGAAAGTATGATGGCAATATCAGGATCTAGTTGTAAAAAAGATCGATCGTATTCATCTGCTTCAACGACTAGCCACTCACTTTTTCCATGCACATAATTGGATTCAAAATTTTGAGCGATCCCACCCAAAAAGGCCGTGCAATCAATACCTCCTTTTCGAAGAAGATGCGTAACAATCGTAGTAGTTGTCGTTTTTCCATGCGTTCCTGCAACTGCGATGGTCTTTTGATTTCGACTAATCATTCCCAACACTTCTGCTCTTTTTTTGACCGGATAATCGTTTTTCAAAAAGTAATTCAACTCTTGATGATCGCTCGGAATAGCTGGTGTAAAAACTACGAGATCAATATTTTCTGGAATTAAATCCACCTGATCTTTATAGTGAATGGTCATTCCTTCTGCTTCCAGCTTTCTGGTCAGCAAAGTTTTTGTTTTATCATATCCAAAAACCGCGATTTCTCGACGATTGAAGTAACGGGCTAAGGCACTCATACCAATTCCCCCGATACCTACAAAGTAGATTTTATGGATAGAAGTTAAGTTCAAAGTCTTTGTTTTTCAAGGAGTTATGCTGTTACACACAGATAACATTTTTTTAATTTATTCTAAATAATCTTTATAAAACGTTGTACCTCAGTTCTATAAGCAAAGTATGTGCCGTATTTTTTATATATTATTTTATTAATTTAAAAAACATACTTATTTGTTAATTTTTGGATATTATTCCTTGTTTTAAAGGATATTATTTCCATTTTCATCTCTATCTCACCTCTCTGCTAACTTTAAAACCTCATTCGCAATTTCTGTTGCGGCATTTGGTTTGGCTAAGGCTTTGATATTGTGAATTAAGCGATTACTCAAATCTGGTTCTTTCAATATTTTCAAAGCTGCTGCAACCATCTCCTTAGAAGCATCTTGATCTTTGACGATTATGGCTGCTTCTTTTTCTACTAAAGCCATCGCATTTTTAGTCTGATGATCTTCGGATACATTGGGTGAAGGTACAAAGACCGCTGGTTTTCCAACCAGACATAATTCCGAAATAGTTAATGCTCCAGCTCTACAAATCACTACGTCTGCCATGGCATAAGCCAAGTCCATTCGATCTATAAACGCTTGCACTTTTACCTGATCTAAATTTGCAGTTGCTGAATTTTTAAATTCCTCAATGTATAATTTACCCGCCTGCCAAAGAACTTGTATATCTGAATGAGTTGCTAATAATTTTGTACTAGCTCCCATGCTATCATTTAAGGTTCGAGCACCTAAGCTTCCTCCAAAGATTAGGATCGTTTTTTTGTCTGACTGAAAACCAAAATGTTGTAATGCTTCTTCTCGTTTTCCATCTAAATCCATAATGTCTTGTCGAACTGGATTTCCGGTAATGGTGATTTTTTCCTTAGGGAAAAAACGATCCATTTTATCGTAAGCGACACAAACTTTATTGGCTTTGTCTTTTAACATTTTATTACTTATTCCAGCATAAGAATTTTGTTCTTGAACTAAAGTTGGAATGCCTCTTTTACTAGCGACCGCTAAAGTCGGAAAACTGGCATATCCTCCTACCCCAATGACAACATTTGGTCGAAACCGTCCAATGTGTTGATTGGCTTTCCATAAACTATGCATGAGTTTAATGGGGAAAAGTAAATTCCGTAATGTCAATTTGCGATGTATACCGCTGATCCATAATCCGTATATTGGATATCCCGCTTTAGGGACTTTTTCCATTTCAATTTTTCCGGTAGCACCGATAAAAAGAATTTCTACATCTGGTCGTTTTCTTTTCAGCTCATTTGCAATCGCAATGGCTGGAAAAATATGACCACCAGACCCACCACCACTGATTATTATTTTCAACTCTTTATTGTCCACAATTAATTTTGTTGTTAGTCACTCATTACAAAAAGTCTACTACTAATCAAGCTGTTTTTTCAATGTATCTACTGACGCTTAAGATCATTCCAAAACCTATACTTGAGAAGATCAGAGAGGTTCCTCCCATACTTACTAAAGGTAATGTCAATCCGGTTACCGGCACTAAGTCCACTGATACAGCGATATTTGCCAAAGCTTGTAAAGTGATAAATAAACCCAAGCCTAAAACCAACATGGCACCAAATGCTTTTGGACTTCTTGTTACGATACTTACTATTCTAAAAAACAAAAGCACGTACAAGCATAGAATAATTAAGCCGCCAAACAATCCATATTCTTCACAGATAATGGCATAAATAAAATCAGAATAAGGTGCTGGTAAAAAATTCCTTTGAACACTATTACCAGGTCCTCGCCCAAATAATCCACCATCTGCAATCGCCATTTTTGATTGTTGAATTTGATATCCCTCTTCTCCTCCTGATACAAAATCTTGCATCCGGGTGATCCAAGTATCAATCCGAACAATATCTGGAATGAACTCTCCGATGATAATCAAACATGCAAAAACAACTATCCATAAAAAGAGTAAGAGTAAAATATATTTCAATGAAACTCTTCCCATGAACATCATCAGTATGCAGGTAAAAAATAACAACAATGCGGTTGATAAATCCGCTGGTGCAATCAAACTACAGATAATCAGAATCGGTACAATGATTGGTAGAAATGCACTGTTGAAATCTTTGATGTATTCCTGCTTGGATGAAATGGCTCTTGCGACATAAATAATTAATGCTAGTTTTGCAAAATCCGATGTCTGAAAAGTCAAACCAATTATGGGTAATTCAATCCATCTTCGTGCTTGATTTACTTCCACCCCAAATGCAATGGTATACACTAACAATGGAATTGAAATAATCAGAAGCAGCGGAGCGATCCTAGAATACTGCGTGTAATGCAACAAATAACACAAATAAGTCAAAAACAATCCACCTGCCATCAACACAAAATGCTTCATCAAATAAAACTCTGTGTTTCCACCTCTTTCCTTAAAAGCAATATGTCCAGTAGAACTATAAACTGCCAAAACAGAAAATAGTGCCAACAGGATTACGATCATCCAAATCGTTCGATCTCCTTGTAACTGAGCATATATTTTACTTCCTAAAGTCATTGTCTTTTTTGTGTTGTGGTGTCCCGACCTTCGGTTCCCCTCCGGCGAAATCTCCGCTTCGCTGCGATTTTGGTGTTTTTGAAAAATGAATACCTAAACAATAAAACACTAAAAAATCACTGAAATAATTATTCAATTTATAAGTGCTAAAACAGCGGCTCTAAATTGGTCGCCTCGATCTTCATAGTTTTTAAAAAGATCGAAACTTGCACAGGCTGGAGATAATAAAACTACTTCTCCTGCATTGGCAATTTTTTGAGCCATTTGTACTGCATCCGTTGCGCTTTGTGTTTCCTCAATAATGTCAATGGTTGATGCAAATGCCATTTTGATTTTTTCGTTATCTGCTCCTAAACAAATGATTGCTTTTACTTTTTCTTTGACCAATTGTTGAATTGGATCGTAATCATTGCCTTTGTCCGTTCCGCCAAAAATCAAAATCACTGGTTGTTCCATTGCTTTGAGTGCAAAATAGGCTGCATCAACATTGGTGGCTTTGCTATCATTAATATATTCTACTCCATCAATGGTCGCTACTGTTTCCAATCGATGAGGAGCATTGATGAAAGTATCCAATCCTTTTTGAATGTATTCATCAGCAAGTCCTAATCTTTTGACTGCATGTATAGCACAGATGGCGTTGAACATATTATGCGGTCCCTTTAGACTGCATTTTTTAGTTTGAAAATAGGTTTGACCATCCGGAGTCAATTGATTCTTATGAAAATGATCATTGTTAATAGCGATCGTTTCTGGTTTCAATTTTTTCCCTTCTAGCCAGTTACTTATATTTTCATCCAGCGCATTGTAAATAAAAAGATCCTTTGATCTTTGTTTACGAATAATTCGGAATTTGGATTCAATGTAATTATCCATTTGATAATCATATCGATCCAAGTGATCCGGTGTGATGTTGAGTAAAATGGCAATATTCGGACGAAAGTCCTCAATACCATCCAGTTGAAAACTGCTCAACTCCAATACATAATAATCTCGGTGTGTTGATGCGAGAAGCCTAGCGAAGCTAAAGCCGACATTTCCTCCAATGTCTACATCCCATCCTGCCGTGTGGAGGAGGTGGTAGATAAGTTTGGTTGTGGTCGTTTTCCCATTGCTACCGGTAATGCCTATAATTACCGATTCTGTATGCTTGCTCGCGAACTCAATTTCTGAGATCACTGGGATTTCCTTCTCAATGGCTGTTTGAATCAGCTCAATATGATCCGGAATACCTGGACTTTTTACGATCAAGTCCGTATTGTAAATTCGTTCTCTAGTATGTTTTTCTTCCTCGTAAGGAATGTATAGTCTGTTTAGTTCTTTCTTATAATTTTCTTTGATGGCACTCCCATCTGATACGAATACCTCGTATCCTTTTTTTTGCGCCAAAATGGCTGCTCCGACACCGCTTTCTCCGGCACCTAGAATAACTACTTTCATTCTTCAGAGATTCACAGTCTAAATTGGCTTTCTAAATAAATGGTTACCAATTTTGTTTGGGTGTTTTTTAATTTTTTCTACCAAAAAACTCATTCTATAAATTTCTTGGTACTACAACTCCTATATTATTTAATCACCTTGGAATAGAATTTTTTTTTAATATTGGATAATTTGTAATGTTACTTTTGCATTGGCAAAAAGTAACCAAAACCCTAGAAAATTGAAACTCCTTCCAGTCAAACAGTAAATTTTCCAGCCTCCCACCCCAATAACGCGACCTTATTTCGCAATACTTTTACTATCCATAAATAATTTCTTTCAATCAAATATTCTGATAGCTATCGTGAACTAGCCTTTATCTAATTTTCAATGTGATGATTGTAAACACGGCTAATAATAATCCTATGATCCAAAACTGTGTTACAATTTTCACTTCATGCATTCCTTTCTTTTGATAGTGGTGATGCAATGGTGACATTAAAAATATTCTTCTTCCTTCTCCGTATTTTTTTTTGGTGTATTTAAAATATCCAACTTGCAACATGACTGAAATACTCTCTGCTAAAAACACACCACATAAAATCGGAATCAATAATTCTTTTCTAATCAAAATGGCGAAAGCTGCAATGATTCCACCTAATGTCAAGCTACCCGTGTCGCCCATAAATATTTGTGCCGGATAAGAATTGTACCATAAAAAACCGATACAAGCTCCTACAAAACAGGCCGCAAAAATCATTAGCTCGCCTGTTTCTGGTAGATATAAAATATTCAAATATTCGGCAGCAATTGTATTACCAGAAACATAGGCCAAAAAACCGAGTGTCGCTCCAATGATGCCACTAATTCCTGTGGCTAATCCATCCAAACCATCTGTCAAATTTGAAGCATTGGATACCGCAGTGACCACAAGGATAATCATTGGAATAAAAATAATCCAAACTAAACTTTGTGCATTCGCTCCTACAAATGGAATCAATTGCGCATAATCCAAACTATTTCCTTTTAGAAAAGGAACATTTGTTAAAGTCGTTTTGGCATAAGCCATTTCTAACCACTCATTTTCACAGCCAGAAGCTTTTACCAAAAATGGTTCGCCAACAATTTCATAACCAAATTCCTCCGCAGTGTCTAATTCCATTCGCACTTTGATGTCATCATTGAATAACATCATTAATCCTACTGTTAATCCAAGTCCGACCTGTCCTAGAATTTTAAATTTTCCGCTAAGGCCTTCTTTATCTTTTTTAAAAACCTTAATGTAATCATCTAAAAATCCAATCGCTCCCATCCATACCGTCGCCATGATCATGATGATGATATAAATATTACTCAATTTTGCCATTAGCAAACAAGGAATCAAAATCGCAGTGATTATGATCAGTCCACCCATTGTTGGTGTTCCTTCTTTTGCTTTTTGACCAGCTAGACCTAAGTCTCGAACGGTTTCGCCAATTTGCAATCTTTTCAAATATTGTATGATTCTTCCACCATACAAAATGGTTATTATCAAGGATAGTAAAAACGCTACTCCTGCTCTAAAACTAATATATTTATAGAGTGCGGGAATATTCCAAGCTTGATCTTGTACTAACCATTCAAATAAATAATATAGCATTCGTATTTAGTATTTCTCAAAAATTAAATCCCTCTTTTGATTTCTTTTTTTAGTTCACTTGACGTTCTTTTCACTTACTTACAACCTTCACTAAAAACCGATCCCGTCCCGATAGTTATCGGGATTCGGGAGAGAATTAATTCTTTGAGCGTTGTTTTATTGATCGATCCTTTTCACAAATGATATTTCTTTCAAAGTCTAGGATTTATCAATTTTTTCTCATAAAGAATATAACAGCCGCAGTAGGTAGAAGCCTACCCACTGCCAGCTGTTTAATGAATCTGAGAATGATAATAGTCTTTCCTTTTTCTCAAAGGTTTTCTTTTACACATTTGGTTTCGGGCTCGTCTCCCTTGCTAATGATTGTGTCAAAATCACTAAACGAGCAGGATGAATTTGTGTATGTTTGCTCTGCTTGACTACGAAGCTTCTAGTGCTTCTCTCAGAATCTGTTTGTCATCAAAAGGATTTTTTACACCATTGATATCTTGGTATTTCTCGTGGCCTTTTCCGGCTACCAAAATGATGTCTCCTCTTTTTGCCAGTTTTGAAGCCGTCTTTATGGCTTCCCGGCGATTGCTAATTGAAAGGACTTTATTGGCTGCATGACTAGGAATCCCTTTTTCCATATCAGCTATAATGTCTTCTGGATTTTCCGTTCGCGGATTATCCGAGGTGATGATTATTTGCGAACTATGTATGCAAGCAATCTTCGCCATAATCGGTCGTTTTTTCTTATCTCGATCACCTCCACACCCAACAACCGTAATGACCTGTTCGTTCCCTGTTCTTAATTTAGTGATGGTTGTCAACACTTTTTCTAAAGCATCAGGAGTATGAGCATAATCGATAATTCCCATCATCCCATTGTGTGAAATATAATCGAAGCGACCTTCGGCAGATTTCAATTGGCTTAATTTTGTCAAAATTTCCAGTTTATCTCCATTGAGTAACCGGGCAGTGCTATAAACTGCTAATAAATTGTAGGCATTAAATTCGCCGATCAGTCGGCTATAAAATTCTGTGCCATCCAATTCTAATTGTAAACCGCTCAAGCTATTGTCCAAAATTTTTGCTTTAAAATCCGTTAGTCTTCTTAGACTATAAAAAGACACTTTGGAATGGGTATTTTGAACCATTACTTTGCCTTGGCGGTCATCTAGATTGATGAGCGAGAATGCCTCTTTCGGCATATCATCAAAAAATCTTTTTTTTGCGTAGCTATATTCTTTGAAGGTCTTATGATAATCCAAATGATCATGTGTCAAATTGGTAAAAACGCCTCCTGTAAAATACAAACCCGCTATTCTTCTTTGGTGAATCGCATGTGAACTCACCTCCATAAAAACATATTCGCATCCTGCCTCCATCATTTCTGCTAACAGACCTTGAAGACTGATCGCATCTGGAGTGGTAAATTCGGATGGTTTTATTTCATTGGCAATTCTATTTTCGACAGTTGAAATTAAGCCAACCTTATATCCTAATGCAGTGTACAAATCGTAAAGTAAAGTTGCTGTAGTTGTTTTACCGTTGGTTCCTGTAATTCCAACTAACTTTAGTTTACGAGAAGGATGATCGTGTATATTTGCGGCCATCCGTCCTAATGTTTCTGCGCTATCTCCTACTTTAATATAAGTGATAGAGTCTATCAATGTCTCGGGGAATTCTTCACAAACAATTGCAATGGCTCCAGCCTGTATTGCTTTATCAATAAACTGATGTCCGTTTGATAACACGCCTTTTACAGCCACAAAAAGATCCTTACTTTTTACTTTTCGGGAATCAAAAAGGACTTGCTCACATTCTATGTTTGTCTTTCCGTGGATTTCTATAGGTGTGATTCCACTCAATATGTCAATTAGGGCGTTCAATAGTGTTGATAGTAAACTTGTGTTAAAAGTAGGGATGATAAAATAATAATTGCTTATCAATTATCATCCCCATGTGTCATAGTGTAAATAGTGTTTCATATAATGAGGGATAACAAGTGTTGATATCGTTTTTTAAAACGAATCCTCATATTTCTTTTTAGCGCAAGCTAAGTTTTATCGTTTGTCCTTTGATTCGTGTGCCAGGAATAATGGATTGTTTTCTTACTTTTCCATAACCACTGACAACGACTCGCAGTCCTCTATTTTCTAGTACAAAAAGTGCATCTCGTAAACCCATTCCAACTACATTAGGAACAGCCTCTTCTGGAATTGTCCGAGAATACATATTGAGTGTGTCCATTTCTGATTGAATCACGGCCCAATCTTCTGTATGTCTATTGACAAAAGGTACATCAAAATAATCTAGTACGTTTTGTATTTCTTCTGTTTTGCCAATATCAAAACTTGGTAATTGTTTTCCTACCAGTTGTGGTTTGGCATATTCATTCAAAGCACGATGCAATTCAATTCGGGAAGAGAAACATTTGTCAGAGATTTCTCTAAAAATAGGTCCTGCTACTTCTCCACCATAAATTCCATGTTGTCTAGGATTAGTTACCATTACAATTAAAGAGTACACAGGTTCTTTTGCTGGAAAATATCCGGCAAATGAAGCGCGGTGTTTTATATTTTTTTTAGGTTTAAATTTTCTATAATCAATCTGAGCGGTTCCTGTTTTTCCTGCAAATTTATACCGTCTTGTTTTTAATTTTTTCGCGGTTCCTGTTTCTACAACACCCAATAATAAGTCTTGAGCTTGTCGAATTGAATTCAGGGAAGCGATCTGTTTTTTAATGACTGTTGGTTTATATTTCTTTTTCGATTCTCCAAAATGTTGGATTTCCGAGACTAAATAAGGCCTCATCATTCTGCCATTATTAGCCACTGCATTATAGAAAGTCAATAATTGTAATGGAGTCGCCAAAACTTCATAGCCAATTGACATCCATGGCAATGAAATTCCACTCCAATCTTCTTCTTTGTTAAAGGCTTCTTTGATATAAGGCGGTGCCTCTCCTTCTATTTCTATACCTGTAGGTAAATGTAAATTAAAGGATCTTAGTTTATTGACAAAGTCTCTTGCTTTTTCGCCTTCTCCATAATGTTTTTGCACTAACTTCCCGAGTCCTACATTAGAGGAAATTTCAAAAGCATTTCTGATCGTGGTAGTATCCAAATTATGAAAAGAAGCGTCTTCCATGACTTCTTCATAAAACATGGTTCGCCCTTTTTCTAAGTCAATCGAATCTTCCAATCTGATATATCCATCATCTAAAAGTGCCAACATGGTCGCAAGTTTGAAAGTAGAACCTGGTTCTACTGCAGATCCAATTGCATGATTATAAGTTTCCCAATAACTTTTATTTTTACTATTGGTTCGACCTATATTTGCAATGGCTTTAATGGCTCCAGTTTTAACTTCCATAAGAATCGCACTTCCATGATCGGCGTCGTGATATTCGATCCCTCTTAAAAGTGCGTTTTCTGCAATTTCTTGCAAATTCACATCTAGTGTAGTAATGACATCATTTCCATTTTCAGGATCAATTTCTGTCAAATCATTTACTGGAATCCAAGTATCTGGTCCAACTCTCTGCATCAATTGCTTGCCAGGATTTCCTCCAAGTTCTTCATCAAAAAAACCTTCGAGCCCTACTTTTTTCGCACCATCTCGGATATAGCCAATGGTTCTATGTGCTAAAATTCCGAAAGGACGATCACGTTTTGCTTGTTGGATTTTTATAAATCCACCTCTATATCTTCCGAGGTTAAAAAGTGGAAATTTTTCGATTCTTTCTAATTCAGCATAAGTAACATTTTTTCTAATCAATAGATATCGTTGACCAGCTTCCCGTTCTCGGATTAAATGATCGCGCATTCCTCCAACGGTATAAGCATTGTCGACAAAATTGGCTAAACAATACGCTAAAGAGTCCACATTTTCATTGAAATCTTCTTCGCGCATTGCACTAGAATTTAAATCCATCCGTATTTCAAAGAACGGTAGTGAGGTGGCTAATAAGCTGCCGTCTGCAGCTATAATATTTCCTCTTTCGGCTGTCACCGGATTGTATCTAACGTTAACGGCTCCTTTTTTACGCCATTTTTCGCCTTCTACAACTTGTATTTTGATGGCCATTCCAAAGATCACCATTGCG
>CAYTVR010000195.1:0-13946 GCA_964441245.1 uncultured Saprospiraceae bacterium
ACAAAACAATCTTCATTTTCTACATCATAAACAAGAACATCATAAATAGTTGTTCCATCACCAGCTATTGAAGTTACCGTTATGGGAAGATTGGCTGAGTTGAATGTTCCTTTATTTATACCATTTACTTCTATAACTACTGCTCCACTACCATCTTCCATGAAAAAGTTGACATCCATTGAAAAGTTACCAGAAGGAGAGCAAGGATTAGCTTCTAAAGTTAAATCTTCAATAAAGCAGGGTTGCACACAAGAAATGGTTCCCAGATTGACTGTACTGGTACAAGAATTATTAATTCCATCTTTAATAACAAATTGATAGTTCGTTGTTCCATCACCAATTAGATCGTTGATAGTGATAGGTAGATCTGCCGTATTGAAAAGGCCATAATTTGTTCCATTTCCAGAAACAGAAAAGGAACCACTTCCATTATTATGACTAAAATTGATCTCTGCCGAGAAATCACCGCCGGGACCACAATTAGAGGCACTTACCGAAGCATTGGTGATACTACATGGTAATTCACAGGTTACTGGACCAACATCAAATTGAGCATTACAATTGCTATTGACAACATCTTGAATTAAAATATTATAAGTACTTGTTCCATCTCCATTGAATGGTCCAATAGTCGCAGGTAAACTAGTTGCTGAAAAATTTCCATAGTTTGTACCATTCCCAGAAATGGAAAAAAGACCACTACTATTTACTTGAGAAAAATTGACTTCCACGAAGTAGCTACTATTATCACATGCTAGAACTTGATGACTGAGATTTTCGATACTACAAGGTAAAGGACAATCGATAGGTCCTACCGCTGATTCGGCTTGGCAACCAGAGTCATTTGTATCTGTTGCAACTATGTTATATGTCGTAGAATTATCTCCAGCTAATGGACCTATGATGATTGGAGTTGAACTGTCAAAAGTCCCCATATTAGTACCGTTTGCAGTAATAGTCACCATACCGTTTCCGAATTGATGGTTGAGGTCAACTGCAGCAAAAAATTCACCATTGTTGTTACAAGGTTCCGCCATTACCGTCATGTTACTAATCTGACATGCTGGTGGTTCCGCTAAGGTAAAACAAAGATTATCGACTCCTAAATTATTTCCTCCGATGACTAAGTCAGAGATCATACCTGTCAAGGTAACGACTCCCTTTTTTCCAGTAACGGCTACATTCACCTCAGTTATACTGATGCTTACACCAGGAGCAACCATGGTAGGTAAATCGGAAAAATTACCTGCTATAATCACAGGATTGTTATTGATCGTTAGATTGATGTTTCCATCATAATCTAAAAAATCAAAGGTAATGCTACTCGCAATCATTTGAGTATTAGAGATGTCGAAATCGATACCTGCTTCTCCCATTCTTACAAAAGTACCATTGGCAGTGGTAAATAATCCTGACCAATATGCAGGAGTCGCTGCTTGTATATTTACATTGTTTTTTACGTCTCCAGAGACATAATGATAAGCAGCTAATGAAACTGGAATACCATGTTCCGTATGGAAAGGACTCCCTAAGGGATAGCCATTAAGTATGGAATAGGTTCCTGTAGTTAGATTACTATATCCGATACAGGATTGAGCATTTCCATGAAATGCATACAGTAATGCAAGGCCGACTAAGACTTGCTTAAGTGTGTTGAATTGAACTCTCATAGTAAATTTGAATATTGAAAAATAAATATCCCGAAAGGAGTGGTCCTCAGGGGAAGGATTTTGATACTTCTTGATTTGCAAAAACCACACCATTGGAGCTAGTCCATTAAAGAAAATTGGAAGTAAGTCAGATAAGCATATTTTTTTGGTTACTTTTTTATAAAAAAGCGTCTTTTATTAGAGGAAGCCAATATTTTAATTAATTTTCGGTTTTTTAATAATTAGCTGATATTCAGTTGGTTAAATTATGTATAATCAAATATTTTAACATGAAAAAGAATCTATTTATTATCGCTATTTTATTTTCATTGACTACTTTAACCTTTGCTCAAAAGAGTGAAAAAATGGATGCAAAATTTTCAGAAGCAGTGGAAAAAGCCAATAATTATGAATTTATACCTGAGATTAAAGAGGGAGAACGTTTGATGAGTAAAGGAGAACTCAATGCTTACGCTGTGACCATTTCTGGTAAAAAAAGAAAGAAGGTGGAAAAGGCTTGGCAAAAATTTGTGAAAAAGAATTGTGATGCAAAATCTAAGTATGATAAAAAGCAAAAAATCCATTTTACGGACAATGCTAAGATAAAAGACTTGAGTGAAAACACGGTAGACATATATACTTCATTTAGAGAAGCAGGTTCAGATATAGAGCTTGTCGCTTGGTATGATTTAGGAGGTGCTTTTCTAAGTAGCGAAAGCCATCCGCAAAAAGTGGTGTATGCTGAATTATTGATGGAGAAATTTGCCAAACAAATGGAGAAAGAGAAGATTGAAGGTGAGATTAAAGGAGAAGAAAAAAAATTAGATAAAGCAGAAGGTACGCTTAAAGACTTGGTAAAAGACAAAAAGAAATTAGAGGATGATATCAAGAAATTTGAAAAGAAAATTGAAGAAGCAAAAAAAGCAGTAGAGGAAAATATTGTCAACCAAGGTAAAGCAGAAGCGACTATTGCTGGTCAAAAGTCAGTTGTTGAAGCAGTCAAAAGCAAAGTAAGTAAAATAGAATAATCTCTATTCTATTTTATACAATTTTGAAGCGAGGTTGGAAAGGCTAAATTTTCTTTTGGAAAGGGGCTTCTCAACCTCGCTTTTTTTGATGGTAATTTGTAATCATTCAATATTTCCAAGTGTTGGAGATGCTAGGAAAATGAAAAAAAATATCAGGTTTCTACGATCTCAAATGCGATAAGGGAAAATCTATAATTTCTTTGTGGTTCTGTCTTTATTTGCTACTTTAGCAACGCATAAATATTAAAACTAATATTATTAAATATATAACACACCACTGATAATGAAAACAAAACAAGGATTTATTCTTCTCAATCGATCGGAGTTCAAGGATTGGGTAATGAAACATAACATTAACCGTAAAGTGGTCATGATTCAAAATCATCATACTTGGGTTCCAGATTATACGCGCTTCAATGGAAGCAACCATTTTAATCTTTGTATTTCCATGAAAAACTATCATGTGAATGAACGACGTTGGTCAGATATTGGTCAGCAGATTACTACCTTTCCTGATGGGAAAGTGATTATAGGAACTCGTTCATTTGAAGTGCCTCCTGCCTGTATTTCTAAAAATAATAACAATGCTGTATGTATAGAACACGTAGGGAATTTTAATAAGGGAAAGGATAAAATGACCGAAGAACATAGGCGTACGATCATTCATGTAAATGCAGTGTTGAATTTGAAATTTAAATTAAAACCAAATACGACTCACAATGTATATCACCATTGGTTTGATCCATGGAGCGGTAAAATGTTTGGTGGCTCTAAGTATACGAAAAGTTGTCCAGGAACTAATTTCTTTGGCGGGAATAAAATGGAGGATGCTAAGAAAAATTTTATCCCTAAGGTTTTAAAAGAACTCAAGTCATTGCCAGAATATGCAGAACGGTTCAATGTGAAAATTGCGGAAAAACCAATAAGCTATGCTATGGTGATGCGAGCCAATCAACTAAATGTTAGAACTGGGCCATCTGTAAAAAGAAAAAAAATTGGTACTTTGACTAGAGGTAGCACTGTAGATGTTTATGAGAAAAAAGGACGTTGGGCTCGTATCAGTACAGAGCAAAAGTGGGTGTCTTCTTTCTTCCTTACTAAAATTGACAAAGGCATTGTTATCGATGATGATCCGAAAGGACTTAGTATACGAGTAGGCCCAAGTAGTAAATTTAGAAAGATTGGCTTTTTTATGAAAGACACGGAAGTGACTATTTATGAAACAAGCGACAACAACTGGCATCGAATATCTTTTATTGATAAATGGATTTCTGGAAAATATGTCAAGACTTTATAATTTTTGTGTGTTAATTTTTTGAGTATTTTGTCTGGAACACCTATGAAGAAAATTGGTTTGCTATCCGATACGCACAGTTACTTGGACCCTAATATTTTTAAGTATTTTGAGAACTGTGATGAACTGTGGCATGCAGGAGATATCGGAAGCATGGAGGTAGTAGAAAAATTACAAGCTTTCAAGCCCTTGAAAGCTGTTTATGGAAATATAGATCATGGAGCACTCCGTCAGGAGTTTCCGCTAAACCTTCGTTTTGATTACGAGGGTTTAGATGTTTTTATCACTCATATAGGAGGTTATCCAGGACGATATAATAAACGAGTACGAGAAATTCTACGTGCTGATCCTCCTAAATTATACATCTGTGGTCACTCTCATATTTTGAAAATAATGCCAGATAAACAATTAGATTTTTTACACATCAATCCTGGAGCATGCGGCGTGCATGGTTTCCATAAGGAAAAAACGATTGTCCGTTTTGGAGTAGAAGAAGGAAAAATTCAAAATTTAGAAGTGGTAAATTTAGGGAAGCGTGGAGCGATTCCTAAATAAATCAACGGAAGTCATCCCTAATTATTACGAATAATTAAACTCTCCTGTTTTTGAACAGGATCAGACAGTAAATTTTCGGGCATCCCGCCCCTTGAAACGTGTATATCGTTTGATGCGTTTGTCCTAATGTAAAATAGAACGCAGATCATGCTGATTTCCCTACCATCGTATGGAAATCAGCTGAGGAAATCTGCGCGATCGAGCCAATTAAAAAAAAGAAAAATGAACATTTGGAATCATAGTAGATTATCGGTTAGAAAATTTGGAGGTAAAGAAGAAGACTACTATACAATACATAAATTCATTGATAGTAGTAAATTATTTTATTTTAACTCTCGTCATAGACTTCTGCTACATAACTTGTGGGGAATTGGAATAACAATAAAGAAATTTGGGGATACTCTTACGAATAGTGAGAAGAAAGAAATATTAGTCAGAGATATTGCTGCGGAGCATTGCAAAGAAGATTTAAATGGAAAAGTTCCAAGCCTGCAAGATTGGCTGACAAATAATGATGAAAAAATTTCTCCGAAGATAAAAATACCTAAAATTGAGAATCAAGAATTAGAGGAATTTATTTTATCTCCGATGTGGAAGTCAAATTTAAGATCATCGTTGTTAATTACTCTCAGTAATTTCGGAGTTTTTCTAACTAAAGAGATAGTTGGATTTGAAGAAGCAAAAGAGTTGCAAAACAAAATTGATAGTAAAGCCACAGTCCAAAACTATCTTTCAGATTTTGAATTCACACAAAGTTGGCAATTTACGCCACAAAAAAAAGAATTAGAATGGCTCTCAAATCAAAATGGAAAAACTCATGAAAAAGTATAAAAGAAGAAGATTTTTACTTTTTTTCGGACAATTGAGTACAGTTGCATTCATAGGTTCATCAGGTAAATGCTCAAATCAAAAAACAACGAATCAAAAAAATGAAAAGAAAATGATTGACTTAAAAGCAGAAACGGTCAAACTTTTAAAGGCAGGAAAAGAAATCACATTAAAATGGGATTGTGGTGGAGATGAAGCAATCGTAATACCTTATCTTGACGGGAAAAAAATGGATTACAAAGATAAGTATGTTGAGAAATTATACATATACATTGCAAATTATCTGAATCTTCCAGATGTAGGGGAATTCCATATGGAAGGAGAAGGCAAGTTGGTTGAAGATAACGGAGAAGTTTACATTGAATACGAATCAATAATGAAGGGATACGAGGGATACGATGAAGAATTTAATTCAGCTGGTTGGCAAGAAGTCAATGAAAGAGAAGATGAATATTCAGGAAAAAAAGAATTATTTAAATAGAAATAACTGGCTGTAACAAAGGATAAAATGTTCATGAGGGCTATTCGCCCTCACGCCATTTATACAGACCGCTCTGAGTAATCTGTTAAAATTTATCCTAAAGCTTGCGCTAAATCATCTTGAATATCTGCTACATTTTCAATACCAATTGACAGCCGAACTAGGCCATCGGTAATCCCATTTCTTTCTCGAATTTCTCTCGGAATATTAATGTGTGAGCTAGACGCAGGATGTAAGATCAAAGTGTCTACATCTCCTAAGGTTGGTGCTAAAACACAAAATTGAATCTTGTTCATAAAGTCAATCCCCGCCTGTAAACCATCTTTGAGTTCGAAGCTCAACATCCCTCCAAAATCACTCATTTGTTTTTTAGCGAGCTCATGATCTGGATGACTTTTTAATCCGACATAATTGACACGACTAACGGCATCATGAGCTTCTAAGAATTGAGCAATGATCATCGCATTTGCACTATGGCGATCCATACGTAATTCTAATGTTTTAATTCCGTTGTTGATGAGCCAAGCGTCAAAAGGATTACAATTCGTTCCAGCTAACTTCATGGCTGTCCAAACCTTTTTTTCCATCATTTCCACATCTCTTCCGATGATTGCTCCTGCAATTGAATTACCATGTCCGTTTAAAAATTTGGTAGTCGAATGAACGACGAAATCTACCCCCATTGCCAAAGGCTGCTGCAAATAAGGAGTACAAAAAGTATTGTCTACCGCACTTAATATTTGATATTTTTTAGCAATACCTGCTAGTGCTTCAATATCCACACAAGCCAATGTTGGATTGGCAGGCGTTTCAAAGTAAATCATTTTGATACTTGGATCTGCTTTGACCATCGATTCAATCAAATCTAGATTCTTAAGATCGGTTAAAATGGTTTCAATCCCTAAAGG
This sequence comes from uncultured Saprospiraceae bacterium, assembly GCA_964441245.1. GTDB lineage: Bacteria > Bacteroidota > Bacteroidia > Chitinophagales > Saprospiraceae > JALZUU01. The sequence continues at coordinate 6,744 of CAYTVR010000195.1, forward strand.
CTGAAATAATTTGGTGAATAATTCTGTAGTACCGCCATAAAGATTTCCTTGCGTTAAAATTTTATCTCCAGATTTTAAACAACCTAGCACCAAGGTTGAAATCGCAGACATACCCGAGCTGACCAATAGTCCTTTGGCTTCGAAATCTTGGCCATAACTTTCCATTAAAGCAATTTTTTCGGCAACGGCCTCAATAGTTGGATTCCCATATCGACCATAGACATGGCCTTTTTCATTACCTTTGAAAATATCAATACCTTGGTTAATGCTTTCGAATTCAAAAGAGGAAGTTGCATAAATAGGTAATTGATGTGGGCGCGTAGTACGCTTGTCTGACAGTTCATGTACACATAATGAACCAAAACCTTTACTTTTTGTCATTGAATGGTGGTTTTAAGATAATCTCGACGTAAATTTGACTATAATTATAAAAGACTGCTAAAAAACAAAAAATAAGTGGAACGAACTAAGGACGCAATAAAAAAAGTTCGCTTATTTTATGGTCGATTTTGAAGGAACCATCAAATATTTAAAAATGGAAGTAGAAGAACACAAGCAGGAAGAACAACAAGGAGGGGAACTTTACGAGCATTATCGTTTTGTCGCAGATCCAAAGCAAACACTGATGCGCATTGATAAATTTTTGATGGATCGAATTGCTCAAATTTCTAGAAATAAGATTCAAAATGCCATTAAGGGGGGAGCCGTAAAGGTCAATGACAAAATCGTCAAATCTAATTTCAAGATCAAGCCTGGTCATGTCATTACGATCACCTTAGCTGAACCTCCACGAGAAAAGGAACCCATCTTGCCAGAAAATATTCCCTTGGATATTGTTTTTGAAGATGAAGATATTATCGTACTCAGCAAACCTGTAGGAATGGTGGTACATCCTGGGATTGGAGTTCGAAGTGGCACCTTAGTCAATGCTTTGGCTTATCATGTCAATGGTGACACCCTTCCGATCAAGGAAGGCAATGACCATGAACGACCGGGCTTAGTTCATCGGATTGATAAAAACACCTCGGGCTTGTTAGTGGTCGCTAAGAATGATGCGGCAATGACTCATCTAGCTAAACAATTTTTTAATCACACCATCGATAGAAAATATGTAGCGATTATCTGGGGAGAATTTGAAGAAGATGAAGGAACGATCGAAGGGAATATTGGACGTCATCCAAGTAATCGAACGGTACAAACTGTTTTTCCGGAAGGAGAAGAGGGAAAACATGCGATCACGCATTATAAAGTATTGGAAAGATTGTATTATATCAGTGTGATAGAATGTAAGTTGGAAACTGGTCGGACGCACCAGATTCGGGTGCACATGAAATACAAAGGACATCCTATTTTTAATGATGAAAAATATGGAGGTAACCGAGTAGTCAAAGGAACGGTCTTTGATAAATATCGACGATTTGTAGAGAACAGTTTTAAACTCATTCCTCGACAAGCATTGCATGCTAAATCTCTAGGATTTGTTCATCCAAGAACTGGAGAAAAAATGTTTTTTGAAACAGAATTGCCAGATGATTTTCAAGCGGTTTTGGATAGATGGCGGACTTATTTGGGGGGACGAAAAGAATTGTTGTAGGGGAGAGTTATTGATAATTAATATCCAATATCCAATATCCAAATTTGATAGACCGACTTAAATTAGAATAAGAAATGTTACTAGAGAAACGAATTGCTGCATTGGTAGCATTAGGAAATAGATTAAAAAAATCTGATGAACGATTAGAAGCGGTCATTCATAAAGCTTACCTGTACAATCCTTGGTTTACAAAAGAGAATTCGGCAAAAGCGATCGAGGCGATTGTTGAACAGATGTTGTCTGAAAAATTATTAAGAGATTGGATAAGTCATTACGATTTATCTAAAAAGAGTAGGCCTAAAAAAGTAGCTTTGATTTTGGCTGGGAATATTCCATTAGTTGGATTTCATGATGTACTTTCTGTTTTTCTTGCAGGCCATCAATCGATGATCAAATTATCAGAGAAAGATCGATTTCTTTTACCTTATTTGATTGAGTTATTGAATGAAATAGATCCAGCAATAGCTCCCTACTTTGAAGTGACGGATCGACTGTCTAATTTTGATGCAGTGATTGCTACGGGGAGTAATAATTCTGCTAGATATTTTGAACAATATTTTGGAAAGTATCCTCACATCATTCGGAAAAATAGAAATGCGATTGCCATTCTTGATGGAAGAGAAAGTGAAGAAGAATTAAAAGAATTAGGACGTGATATTTTTCAGTTTTTTGGTTTAGGATGTAGGAGTGTTTCTAAGTTATATTTGCCGAAAGGCTATCACTTTGAACCCTTACTGGAAGCACTGCATACTTATAATGAATTGGTTTTACACAATAAGTATAAAAATAATTTTGATTACAACTACACCTTGTTAATTTTAAATAAGATTCCTCATCAATCCAATGGATGTGTGCTAATGACGGAAGATACTTCCTTGCAATCTCGGATCGCTAGTTTGCACTATGAATATTATGAAGCTGAGGCAAAATTGAAAACGGATTTGGAAAATCAAAAAGATGAAATTCAATGTGCGGTGGGTAAAATGGAATTGGATGGAGTAGCTGTTTTTCCTTTTGGAAAAGCTCAACAACCAAGGCTAATGGATTATGCTGATGGTGTAGATACTATGGAATTTTTGACAGGGATTTAATATTATACTATGATGAGAATTACTAAAAAAGAAAAGGTCGCGGAAATAATAAAGACCTTAGAAGACCTCTTTCCAGAAACGCCTATTCCTTTAGATCACGAAGATTCTTATACCTTATTAGTAGCGGTATTGCTGTCTGCGCAGTGTACTGATGTTCGGGTCAACCAAGTGACTCCAGAACTTTTTGCGAAAGCAAATTCTCCTCAAAAAATGGTCAAGGTTCCTGTAGAAGAAATTAAAAGAATCATTCGACCTTGTGGACTTTCTCCTCGAAAATCAAAAGCTATTCATCGCTTATCAGAAATTTTGTTGGAAAAACATAATGGAATAGTTCCTCAAGACATGGATGCATTGGAAGAGCTGCCAGGAGTGGGGCATAAGACTGCATCGGTGGTGATGTCGCAAGCTTTTGGTGTTCCAGCTTTTCCTATTGACACGCATATCCATCGACTAGCTTATCGTTGGGGATTGAGTAATGGAAAAAATGTGGTACAAACAGAAAAAGATTTGAAACGTCTTTTCCCTGAAGCATTGTGGAACAAATTGCATTTACAAATTATCTTTTTTGGAAGAGCTTATTGTCCAGCACGTGGTCACGTCAAAGAGGACTGTCCGATTTGTAGTCGTTTTGGAAGAAAGGGAATTTAGTGCCCCATCAGAAAGGATATCCAACCGCTAAGTTATAATTGAAATCTTTGAGTTGTAATTTTCGATAATCTCTTTTGATCCAATAAGAATTGCGTTCCTCATCTCGAAAATTATTTCTCATTTTAATCGCCGCATCGAATCGGATAATAAAGTATTTAAAATCTAATCGAATCCCCGTTCCAACACCCAGCGCTAATTGTTTTAAAAAATGATCACCAATTTTCACATCACTTCCAGGAACCGTTTTGGCTTTCCAGAGTATTTGAGAGCCTACCCGAGCGGTATCTTCTTTTAAGGTCCAGATATTCCCCCCATCCAAAAAGAAAGCAGCTTCTAAATGACCACCTGGAATTTTGCTTACATCGAAACGATACTCTGCATTGAATTCAAATTTTAAATTACCCGCTTGATAAAAAGGGACCGTTTTTTCTTGTTCTTCTAGGGTGGTATCCAAATATGCGCCCGGACCAAGTTCCCGAATTTTCCAAGCTCTAATGCTATTGGGACCACCAAGGAAAAATTGTTTTACGTAAGGAACTTCGGATGAGAATCCAAACGGAAAAGCGATCCCAGCATTTGCCCGAAAGGCAACAGAGTGACGAGCAGAAAATTGTTTGTATCGACGAACATCTACGTCAAAACGCATGTACTGAGCATATTCAATATCATTGAGGAAAGTAAAAGTTTTTTTGTTGGATGAAAAACCATTTCTAATACCATTAATGGCGGCGATTTCAATTCCAGAAAATTCCGCGTCTCCTCTGAAAAACCATGATTCTCCTTGTGGGTTGGTTTTCCCCGTGTAGATATAACTAAAGTTTTTAAATAAAAATCCAGTAAATAATTGATCATTAAAACTTTCTCGCAGAAACGGATTATCTTCTTCGAGCGCCTTAAAGAGTTCTTTCTTATCCATCAGCGTGAAGTCAATACCAAGTTGATTGAAAATGAATCGGTTGTTGGCATTGGTCTTTAATTCATAACCGAAAGAACCATTAAAGGTTTGAAGATCATAAAAATTGAAAAAGGATAAATCTTCAAACCGAAAGGAAAGTCTAGTTTGAGCTTTGTCTTTTAATTCTCGGTAAAATCCACTTCGTATCACTTTAATTAATCTCAATCCTTTCCATAATTTGATGGGATCAACGAATCGAGGAATGTATAAATCTGTTTGTGCTGTGGCATTTCTTGAAAAAAGGAGTTGATCAGAATTAGGCGAAAAATCTAATTCAAAACCAAGTTGAGCTCTGGCCAGAAAAAGGGCTGCATTTTTAAATAGGTTTCTGTTTCGATAATTCAAGCTAACGGCGAGCCCCCAAAGGTTGGTGGCTTGGTTCCTATTACTATAGGTAGAATTGTTGAATTCAATATCACCACCCAAAGCCATTCGATAACGCTGGGTCAATAGTATTTCATAATTCATCAAAGTCGAATCCTGTGGGTCAGGAGAAATATTGATGTTTACTGTTTTGATAATGTCGAGCGCTTCCAACTGTACCCGAGTTTTATCCAAATCGTATTTGCGATGAAGCATACCGGGAGTTAAGAAAACAGATTTTAAAATATTTTGAGGTTTGATTTTTTCTTGAGCGCCTCGATCGGTGATAAAATGAACACCTTGAACAATGATTGTATCTAAGTCTCGAAGTAGCGTTCCTTGATAAGTGAAATAAGGATCGACATACACTTTCCCAATCCGATAAGCTTGATGAACATCTGTCGTTGGTGGAGTAGGGACATCAAAATAAATATTGACTTTAGCATCTTTTGCGTAAGCTCTAGGAACGGGAAGGTAGGTTTTATTGAAATATAGATAACCAAGATTATTCAATTTTTCTATGATCCTTGCTTTTTCTTTATTGATCAAAGAAAGACTGACCGGTGCTCCAGGAGTAAGAAAAGTTTTTTCTTTTAAATCATTGAGTAAAAGTTGCATCGTCGAGTCACTACAGATATAAAATAAACTATCGACCGTATACAGTTGCTTGGGATCTACTTCGTAGGTGACCGTTGTTTTTTTGTTTTTGGTTTGACTCGTATCTCTGACTTCCACATCTCGATAACCTTTTTGTGCGAGGTAATTAATCATCGATTGTGTGGTCTCTTTTGTTAATTTCGGATCGTAGACGGCGAGGGGTTCTCTTTTTGATTTTTTTATTTGAGTATGAATAGGAAAAAGGCCTAGGAATTTTCCATTGGGCTTTTGTTTACAAACTCCTTCAAGACTAGATTTTAACTTTTTTTTACCTTTGATTTGGTGGGCGGAATTGATATTGACACTATTTTTAACGAGAAGCGTTTCTCCTGATTTGAGTTTTTTAACGCCATGACAACTTCCAAATAGAAATAAGAGTGGTATTCCAAAAAATACGTACCTTAAAAGCTTAGGAGTGTTAAACATGGATTAGTGAAAATTTTAACTACAAATTGTAAAAAAATATTTTAATGCTTTCAAATAACAAGATAAAATATATTCAATCGTTAAAGTCTAAAAAGCAAAGACAAAAATATAATAATTTTATCATTGAAGGAGATAAAATGGCCCGAGAAGTGCTTCAAAGCGAAGAACTTGAAATTGAGGGCGTATTTGCCTTAGCTGATTGGGTTGAAACGAATAGAAAACTGGTTAATGTACATTTTAACAAAATTTTAAATATCAATGAAAGAGAATTAAAGAAAATTTCCAATTTGACTACCCCAAATCAGGTATTAATCATCGCCAAACAATGGACTCCTAAAATTGATTTTTCAACTTTTAAAAACGATTTATCCTTATATCTTGATGGCATCCAAGACCCTGGAAATATGGGAACCATCCTTCGAATAGCGGACTGGTTTGGGATTGATTGGGTTATTTGTTCTCCTACTTGCGTAGAAATTTATAATCCTAAGGTTGTACAAGCTTCGATGGGGGCATTTTTAAGAGTAAAAACCGCCGTTCTTCCTTTTGAAACCTTACAAGAACAAGCAAAGGAGGTTCCAGTCTATGGAACGGTTTTAGATGGTGAAAATATGTACGAAATGGATTTGAAAGCCAATGGAATCATTGTGATTGGGAGCGAAGGTAAAGGAATCTCTCCAGCGGTGATGGCGCAATTGAATCATCGTATATCCATACCAGCCCATACTAGTGGAGGAGCAGAATCTTTAAATGCAGCGATTGCGACAGGAATTGTTTGTGCTCTTTTTAGAAAGGGAGCATCTGTTGTATAGTTGATTGTTGGATCAATAAAACCGAGTTATCATGAATGAATTTCAAGGAAAACCATTGGATTATGAGGATCGAATAGAGGATGACTTAAGGTCAGAAACTTATTTGTTTAAGAATGCTCCGTATGTTGAGTTGTTTCCGATCATTATGATTTGCTTAGGGATCTTTTTGAATTATCAAGGTCATATTTGGTGGAAAGAAGTCTTGATGACTGGAGGGATTTTAGCAACGGGTATCTATTTCTTTTTTTCTTGGTATTTGTATAACAAAGGAGTTTATAAGAAAACTGAATTATGGATTTCGTTTTTAGCGGGATTACTTTTTCCAATAGGCATCTTAGGTGTTTGGTATAAAATGATGTTGTGGGATGGAGCAGATCAGTTATTGCAGGTGGGCATTTTTGGTACCGTTGGTTTATTTGGTGTTAGTTTTTTGCTTTTTATTTTTCATTTATCAGATGATAGAGCAAGTGTTTTTTATCGAAATATCATAGCGCGTTTGATGATTTTTGCTGCGATTCTTTTTAGGTTGTTTCTTTAAGAACCAAAAAAGTATGCTTTAGTTATAAGATTAAAAAAGGCCTTCGAAATGGATTCGAAGGCCTTTTTTAATACAGTATATCTTATAAAAAATTGCTTAGAGTAATCTTTTGATTTCTT
>CAYTVR010000196.1:0-13936 GCA_964441245.1 uncultured Saprospiraceae bacterium
ATTGCGTTTGCCGTTTGATAAATTGAGGATGAAAGATAAATTTTGTCAACGTAAACACTCAGTTTGAAATAAAATAATTCGGAAGGCAAAATAAGCATGAAGTTCAACGAAGACAGCGATTTTGGTGAGGAACGAAACAAAAAAATCCTTTAGAGGCCAGGCATTTTTGCTACTTTTTTTGCTGGAAAAAAGTCGGCCTGTCTGGCAAGACAAAGTTAAGTTTGAAATTAAAAAGTCAATAATTAAACTTGCATATTTCTAATAAGAAACTATTATTTTGAATAAATGGGATTTTAGTCGGACAACACTATATAAAAACAATAAAAATCAATTATGAAAAAGAGTGATCCTCCTGTAAGAGTCGAACAAATACTTAATGCAAGGAAAGAAGATGTTTGGTCTTCTATAACAGAGCGTGATCAAATGGTTAAATGGTTTTTTGATAATATTCCATCATTTGAGCCTGTAGTAGGATTCGAAACCCAATTTACAGTAGCGACTGAAGAGCGAATCTTTCCACATGTTTGGAAGGTATTAGATGTTGACGTCAATAAGAGGATTTCATATAGCTGGACGTATTACGGATATGAAGGAGATGCAATTGTCTATTTCGAATTGATACCAAAGGGTGATAAAACTTTATTACGATTTACCTCAGAAGTCTTGGAAGATTTTAATGATGATATCCCTGAATTCAAGTTGGAAAGCTGTATTGGCGGATGGAATTATTTTATCCGAGAGCGCTTGATGAAATACATAGATGATACTTATTAGACAGTATAGAAAGATGTTGAATAACATAAGGCTACCAATTCATTACCCCGTCTTTCCATTAATGATTGTAAAAAAGTGTTTACTTTTCAAAAGTATACGCAAGAATGGATGTATTATTATTTGCCGCTAATATCAATCCTTTATCCTTTTTATAATTTTGTATTACAGACAACCCTTTAGTATTGAATGGTAGATAAAAACCAGCTTTATATGCAGGATATGCCTCAAACTGTCCCTTGCCGCTTGCAAGTAAAACCAATCCATTTCCTGCATCATGACGCACTGTTTCGACTTCAGCATCGAAATGATTTCCAGCTAGCGCAATATCCAATTTTCCATCCTTATTAAAATCATGAACAACAGAACCCATTACTGGAGAGATTTGTGCTTCATTTGGGAGCGCATTGAAATTAAAATGCCCCGAACCATCATTGATTAATAGTCCAGTTCTGAATTCTTTGGCTGTATATTGAATTGCTGACTGTAATTCTTCGCCATATATATCATCCAGAGAAGCATTGGCAAAACTTTGATAGCTTCCAAACTTCTCTGCAATAAAAGGCATTTGTTCGGATGAACATTCCCTTCCCCTAACAGGTACAGTGCCAGAAGCTGACTTTTTAGCTAGCACGACATCATTCGTATTGTTATTATCAAAATCTTTGCTGTATATATATAGCGGCTTATCAGCATTAGGGTGATATTTGTTATTAAGACCCATATTGCCAATCACAAAATCAATATCTCCATCATTGTCTATATCAGTAGGATTGATATGATGCCACCATCCTGTTAAATCTTCTGATAGTACTTGCGAACTTACGTTGATTAGTTTTCCTTTTTGATTATGAAAAAATTCTGGAGCAGACCACTCACCGACCACTATCAAATCCATATATCCATCCTTATCGTAGTCTGACCATATTGCATCCGTGACTATTCCGAGCCCAGAGAGTTCAGGAGCATACGTATCAGTACCATCTTTAAATGTCCCATTAGTGTTGACAAGCAATACGCTTTTATCTCCTTGTGGATATTTACCAGGAATTACGTTTCCTCCAATAAAAATATCTATATCACCATCCTTGTCAAAATCCGCCGCTCGAACACAAGACCCATTATTGGCAGATGAAGGTATTTGATCGACTTTTTGAAAATTTCCATTTCCATCATTTATATACAATCTATCCTGCAAAAGATTATGCCCTGTAGGGTGTTCTCCTCCTCCACTTACCACATATAAATCTAAATCTTTGTCTCCATCAATGTCTACTAAGACACATCCTATATCCTCACTATCTTTATCCTTTTCCCAAGCTGTTTGCGGCTTTGCCCTAAATGTACCATCTGCCATTTGGGAATAAAGTTGTCCTGCTTGACCAGAAGCTCCTCCGACATAGAAATCTTCTCTTTGATCACCATCTACATCGCCAGTACATATATTAGGTCCATTTCGAGACTGCATATGTGGCAACAGTATCTCTCTTGAGAAATCATCAAATCTATTTTCCTGATGTTTAAAATCAATTCCACTTTGCCGAGTAATATCTGTAATGTAAGGCGGATGCTCTAGAGGGACACCGACCAATGGTAGTAAGGCATCTTTTTCGGTAAGCAAAAGTTTCTGATTCGCCTTGACATTCTTTAATACCGATTTTCTATTATTGGGGAATATTGCAATTAGGCTATCCAGTTGATTTATTTTACCCAATCCAAAATGAATGTTTGGTGCAATTGACGATTGATAACCTCGAGTCAATGTCAATTCTTGATATTGCTTGTGCTCTCCATAATAAATAATCACTTTTGAGCCTAAAGCATTTAAATTTGAATTTGCTCCTTTCAGACTTACCTGAAGCCAATTATTATTTTTTGGATTTTTATTCTTGAATATTTGAGCATACTGATTTGAATTACAAACGATCAAATCTAAATCGCCATCCTGATCCAAGTCTTCGTATGCCGCGCCATAAGAGAATCCAGGGCTGGATAGTCCCCATTTTTCAGCTTTGTTTTCAAAACTTAGATCATCATTGTTTTTAAATAGATAATTGGGCAATCTTTCAGAAGGAAAACTTTTGGCAAGATTGAGCATATCTGTTTTCTTCCTATTTGCTGCGGATATATTTTTCATCTTATCCACTAAGTCACTATTCCTCATGTCTCGATTGACTCCATTAGATACGAATATATCTTTGTGTGCGTCATTGTCAAAATCTGCCATTAATATACTCCAGCTCCAATCAGTATTAGAGATGCCTGCCAATTGGCCTATTTCGCTGAAGAATCCCATGCCAGTATTGAGCTGTAAGGTGTTTGACATGTATTGAAAACCGTAGCCTTTTTCTACGTTTTGCCAGAAATTCTTAGCATTCATTGCACGCATATTTGTTTTGGAGCGAATATGATCTGCGGCTTGCATATCCAATACTGCTACATCTGGGAATACATCATTATTAATATCAGCAACATCACAGCCCATAGAAGAATATGAGGTGTGTTTAAAATAATAATTACTTCTATCTGTGAAGGTCCCGTCTTTATTATTGATGTATGTCTTGTCAGGTTGTTCGTAATCACATGCGACATATATATCTATCCAGCCATCCCAATTGATATCCGTTGTAATCATCCCAAGTCCAAATGCGTAATTTTCTATGCCTGCTTTTTTTGTCCTGTCTTTAAACTTATTCTGTCCAATATTCTCGTACAGTTTATCACTGAATTGATAGGGTATCTTTTCATTTTCAATATAAGCCATCTTTTGCTTAAAATTGTTAGAAGGCATATTCATTAAGTATAAGTCCAAATCTCCATCTTGATCATAATCGAAGAAACTAGCTTGGGTGGAATGAGCAGAGTCATCAAGTCCATACTCACTAGCTTTATCAGTAAATGTCATGTCCTGATTATTGATTAGTAATTGATTTTTTCTCAATTCTATATTTTCATTATCCAATTTCCACCCCGACTTACAGATATAAATATCTAGCCAACCATCTGCATTGATATCCACCATAGTTACCCCAGTAGACCAACCAGACTTTTGAGGGATTTCAGCTTTTTGGGAGACTTCTTCGAATTGGAGATTGCCCTTGTTCAAGTATATAGCATCATCCACTTGATTCCCTGTGAAGTACAAATCAGATAAGCCATCATTATTTAAATCTCCAACTGCAACACCTCCACCATAAAATACTGACTCCCAGACTAGATGATTGAATTCCTCATCTTCTTTTATCAGATTATTAAAATCAATCCCACTCTGTTCAGGACTCAATAATTCAAAGTGGCTGCCACTTACAGGTTCAAAAGGAAGTGTATCTTCTATGTTTATAGCTTGATCTATTGTTATTGCTTGGTCTGAGTTACAAGCCCAACAACAAAGTAGAATTAAACTTAGAAATACTCTGATTTGCATAGCCTATATTTTTAGTAACTTATTATATCTAAGAAGTGGTTTAAAAACGTAGGTTAAAATGATATACAAAGGAATTAACATGATGTTTTTAAGTCATTTCTAAGCTCTAAATTAACTATTTATGGAATATTGTGAGATATTATGTGTAATTAAATAAGAGTATAATTTTATCTAGTTTAGTACTTTTATCCGACGTCATTCATTCTATTTAAATCACAGAATTGTAGTTTGCATTTACATATTAATTATACACATTAATAAATTTTGAATTACGAATTTGTTAGGGTAATTCAGAAGTAAACTAACTTTCAAAAAATGGTATTCTGATTGTAAAAACGAGAGTAAAAGAAGCGTTGATTGGCGCTTTCTCGTAGGGGACTGACTGATCTCGAAGTGGCGACAATAGTCGACAAAGAAAGGAACGCGAAAGCGTTGGGCGGCCAACCCACCCTGCAATGCAGGTTTCCTCATTTTTGAAGCTGCTGCTTCAAACTATCTACGATAGATCATTTGGTCACATATAGTAGCATGGCCTTTAAAGCGCCTAGATTTTTTGGTAACTTTTTTATCAATAAGACTGAATGATCTTTTACAAAGTAAAAGTGATAATGAAATTATCAAATGAAGCAACGCGAAAGCGGTGGGCTGAGTTTCGCCCGTCTGGCAAGACAAGGTTAGATTGAAAAACTATTACTCCATTTTCGCGTAAAATATTCATAAAACGGGGTAACCATTCGGGAATAAAATGATAATAATGCTGATATATAAGGAATGTTTCTAATAAGGAATATCCCTTGTTAGAGTCATAAAATGCCAGAAATAATATCCATTTTTAACAATTTTAACCTTTGGGTATGGAAATAAACAGAAGGGGCGATATCAATTAATTTAAGGAAACAAATCTTCTACCTTTTTGATCGAAGTGAAAACTGATGATAGTTCGCAAAGTTTTTGTCTTTCGTAGGTTGAACTATTCTTGGTGACCATGCTGTATAGCAAAGCGTAACAACTCTGCTGTAGAACTTGATTTCGTTTTGTCGCGAAGATTTTTGAGATGGAAATCTACTGTTTTTATGGAAATGAACAAATGCTCACTCATTTCCTGTCGATTGTATTTACCTACGATTGCCAAGATTTCCTGTTCTCTTTTTGAAAAATCTTTTTGTTGTACATTGGGTACTGGAATTCTAAATTGAGTATTATTTTGGAGTTCCTTTAATAAAGCTTTGGAGACGTAATCAGGGAAATAATGGCCAGTTTTCATAACTTGTAGGATTGCTTCTTTAACGACAGAGGAAGTTTCATCTTTTAGTAAGTAGCCGTTAGCACCGTTTTTCATCATGACTACCATTAGATTCTCATCATAATGCATGGTTAGCATTATTACTTTTATTTCAGGATATAGCTCTTTGACTTTTTTTAGAGTTTGAAGTCCATCCATATCTGGCATTGTATAGTCTAGAAGTATTATATCCGATTGTTTGACTACTAATTGGTCTAGTAAGTTATGGCCGCTATTGGCTTCAAGATTGATCTCTAATTCTGGAAAAGTACTTAATATTAATCTCATGCCTTCCCGAAACAAATTTTGATCATCTACCAATGCTATTTTTATCGGTGTTTCCATTTCTATTTGTTTATTTAAGAGGATTAAATAATGGGAATTTAAGTGATATTTCTACACCTTGATTAGGCTCAGTTTTATATGTAATTTTACCCTCCAAAAAGGAGATGCGACTTTCTATGTTTTTAAGACCAAAACTTGTTGAGTCTTTCTCAGTTTCATATGCTTGTCGATCAAATCCATAACCATCATCTTTATAATAAATAGCTAATTGATCGGTTTCGAAATTAAAATATAGTTCTACGTTTTCCGCCTCTGAATGCTTAAGTGTATTGTTTATCAATTCTTGTAACACCCTAAAGATAGCTTTTTCATGGGCCTTATGAAATCGTTGCTGGGCATTAGCATGAAAATCCACCTTTATTTGTTTCAGATCAGTAAGTTTTTCTGTCAACTTCTTTGAGGCTTTCACAATGCCTACATGTTCTAGACTTTGTGGAAATAAGTCATTAGTTATAGTGCGAACCTCTCCTATATTTTCATTTAGCGTTTGTAAAGCTTTATCTTTATAAAGGTCAAATTGTTCGGAAGGTAATTGCTGGCTTACATTTGAGACATAGATTTTAGTAGCGGACAATAGACCTCCTATACTATCGTGCAATTCCGTGGCAATGCGCTCACGCTCTGCTTCCTGAGCCAACACCTCAGCATTGAGTAACTCTTTTTGATAATTAGCTTCTATTAATTGTGAACTTAATTGTTGTTGAAGCAATCGTCTTTGGTATACCACAAAGAAGATAATAATAAAAGTAGTCAATAAAACCATTCCAATAATCCCAAAAGCAAGTTGGAACGACAAGCTGCTTATGTTTTCTGCTTCACCCATAATGCTATAGAATAAAAAATGTATAAAAGAATAGTGAAGATAGCATGAATACCAAAATAAGTTTGCCAAAGTTCTTCAAATGGTACAATATCTTTACTAAACAAGAATATAAAAAAACTACCTGCATTGTAAAATAAAGTGCCAATACTAATCCAAAATAGAGGGGATGCTTCTAAGTGTTGCACTTTCATATCTTGTAAAGTTCTTATGAAAAAAAATAAAGGGTAAAACATAATAATAAAAGCACTTACCGACCGATTAAATACATTTAGGCTTTGAAACTGTTCTGACCAAATGCTATTATATAAAGCAAATGAACAAAAAGCGATCAGCAAAAAGTAAAATATTTTTTGATGCATGACCGAACGAAAAATCATTGTGACAATTACAAAATTAAAAATTGTGTAAATATGAAGTAAGTACAAATTGTTGATATAATATGCACCCAGAATGTAAGCAAGAATGCCTATTCCCGTTCCTCCCCATACTAGAAAAGCTAGTAGTCTTTGCTCCAGGATATATTTTTTTATATTGAAGCAAGCTATAATACTGGGGATGAGACCAGAAAAGGTGGCGATATCTGCTAATAAGAAAGATAATTCTGCACTCACTTTTTATAGTTTATATAGATTTAAATCTACTAAGAGTTGGGCTATAATAAAACCCACTCTTAGCAAAATTCTGTCATTTGAAAACTCAATATTATTTTTTTGGTTTGCCGCAATATGGTGGACAAGGCTTTGCAAATTCAAAATAAGCTTGTGCGTCTCGTGCCCGTTTTGGCAATTGGCTTACGTCAATTGGATTATCATCTAGGTGTACTATGGTACGTAAAGGAACATAGTCTGGACCTTCTAATAATTGACCGAAGTGTAGGTAAAAATAACATGGTTTGTCTTCTTGTTTTAATTTTTTTTGGAACTCATAAATTTTTTTCGTGTCCACTGAATCAAAGGAATAGTACTGTATAAGACTATCACGACTACTATCATTATTATTGACATAGAGTTGCTTTCTAATATCAGCTGGTGGTATGGCTTCCCAGTTATTTATCAGTTCTTTCACGCAATTACAGCCAATTTCAGTATCTTTTCCGTATCCAAATTCTAATGGACAGGCAATGAGTGTGTCACATTGCCAGCTATATAATTGATCAAAACTCTCAGTAATTAAGGGTGCTACAGCCCTTAGAGGGTAATATATAGTATCAAGGATATCATTTTTGACTAATACCAACAAAGGCAAGATATTAGGGGTAAACGTTATAGATTGATCAATTTCTGAACTATTTGCGGCCATATAAACACGCAGTGATGTTTTATTTGTACTATCCATTTGTGCCGCATCAAGTGCTTCAAAAATCATATTCCTCTGAGACTTATTTAATTCTAGAGAAATGATTTTTGTAGAGTCATCCAAAACGTCAGCAAAGAAGAAGTTATTATTTTGCAATGTTGAGAGTTCATTGTGAAAAAAGCTGATATGCCTTGCCGCTTCTATACTATCTAATGTGTTTTTCAGTTGTTTGGGTACAAATGGAACCTTAATATCTGTAGCATCCTTTTCTGCATTTGATTGCAGCTCTTTATCCTTACAGGATGAATTTAAGAAGATCAATAGAATAGCTAAAGTAAAGAAGCGAAACATAGGTAATATTTTTTTGATATGAAGAATCATTATAGTTTGTTTTGATCAATTAATAATCCCAATTTAAAGAATGTCTATTGATTACAAAACCTAGTTTTTATTTTTTAGGAATAGCCCTAGGAGCAACCTAATATTTGGCTAGGGTAAGTACTAGTTATTCTCAAACTAGGGTGTACTTTCTTGCCATTCCTTCCTTCTTCACCCAATTTTACATTCGAAGTCAGTAGGCTTATAATGAATAGTGAATATACTCAAGAACACTCTGAATTGATAAACTCGCTGAAAGGAAGTAGCCGAAAATCCTATCAAGAGTAGGCAATAAAACTTAAAACAAATTAATCATGAATCGTTTATTTCAATCAACCTTAAATGCAGATGCTTTTTCTCATGTAGGTTTTAGTGCAACCATCAACGCTTTATTATTCAATCATCACAAAAAGTTTAAAAAAATGAGAATTACTTTTATTTGCATGGTTGTAATGATCAGTTGTGCATTTAATGGTTCTACTGCTCCGCACGATTATGAATCAATGGTTAAAAATCATGATGGACAAACCGTTAAGCTACGTACATTATATGATAATACATCCTTCGTGTATATGGGTGTACCTCTAAATAAAGCTAAACAAAACGGAACGCAAGTCGGAATGTATGACGGTCAGGGAGATGAAGCAATCGAATGGATCATGGAATTACAAGATGATGGATCGTATATCATCGTTCTGAAAGCTTCACCAAATATGGCACTTGATGCTGAATCAAAGGGACTCGAAAAAAAAGGAGGAAAAGTCCAATTGTATAATAAATTAGGAAGAGACAATCAACGCTGGGAATTAATCAATGTGAATGACAAGGTGTACAGATTATCTCCAAAGGCAAGTACTAATGTACTGGATTTAGCTTTAGACAATCGAAAAAATCAATCAGGTACTCCTATTCATCTTTGGAAACCTCACAATGGTACCAATCAACAATGGTTAATTGAAACGGATATTGAAA
Organism: uncultured Saprospiraceae bacterium; assembly: GCA_964441245.1. Taxonomy (GTDB): domain Bacteria; phylum Bacteroidota; class Bacteroidia; order Chitinophagales; family Saprospiraceae; genus JALZUU01. The sequence continues at coordinate 9,292 of CAYTVR010000196.1, forward strand.
TGGACGACAAAAAATCTGATTTTACCTTTGATTGCGATTTACCTGCTATACTATTTGAAAAAGACGATTTTAATGGCGAGTCTAGGTATTTGGAGGAGTCAGGTGACTTTCTGATAAAAGAAGACCTCCTGAATCCTAAAGGTAGTGAAAAACTTAGCAGCATCCGATCGGTTGGGATCAACGATGGTTGGCACATGAGTTTTCCTGGAGATAGCGGAGACCGAGTAATTATCGAATCCAGTCAGTCGGGAATAACGGGATTTGGAAATTCGCCTGGCATATTAAAATTAGCTCGTAAATTAAACAAGCTTGAGATTGAAAACGACTGTAAAACCTTCGTTTATTTGGAGGTTGATAGAGATATCCGTAATAATATTATCGTCAGTCGAATCATGTTGGGCCAACCTGAAGCAGAAGTGATTGGAACTATAGCGAGTAATATTAAAGGACTCTGGGTTGCAGAAGTCGAAATGGGAGATATTCTCACGTTTTCCTTCGCCAAAGAGGAATTAGATTTCAAGATATCATCGATTGCCGTTGCGGATTATTCTGAAAAAACTTATTTGGTACATCCTGAGATTCAGTGGAAGGATGCTCGTGCTCGTTATGCAAGAATTGCCAATGCTGCTGCAAACCGCTACAGTTTCGATGCAACTCAAATTCCTCCAGCTTACATAGATATGCCTCAAAATAAAGGAGGTGGTGTTCGTAAGCAGATATTTAGAGATTTGGGAGAATCCGATACTGATTGGACTGTAGTAGATGGAGATATCGCACTAAAACAACAATTCGCTCTGACAGTTTTGGATTTCGGTGAAGGGACTGAAAACTCTGAATCTGTATGGAGTAAGCAGGGATTTATGGAATCGTCATCGACTAATATTTCTGCTTCCGGGCAATTTCCTATGCCTGGTGCAAATATGGTAAACGTTAAACCTAGCGGTAGTTACGGCTTTTCTGATTCTACAGAAGAGCAATGGGAAAACAACGAAGTGTTTACTTATTCTAGAGTAACGAGTCATGTTTACGAAATCGCTCTACAGAAGGAATATGCAGATTTTACTAATGAATTCGTCAATGCTGTTTTTGTTCTACCTACACCTAAGGTGAAAGAATATGTAACGCTGGAGGAGGCTAAAGCGGATCCTGCCTGGACCTCCTTTTCGAAGTTTGTAAATAATTGGGGTACCCATGTACCGAAAAAGGTTATCTACGGCGGATTTTTTATGGGCGTGAATACAGAAAGCTTTGAAGATTACAACAAAAAGGAGATTAGTACAACAGACCTCACAGCAAATATTGAAGCCGATGCAACTTTTGATGTAGAAGCAGGAGAAGGCTCAGCGAAAGTCTCCAAGGAAACTGGTGTTAAAGGAGCTGTTGGTTATTCCAAAAGTACTGAAGAAGTAAAAACCAAAGGCAATGGGTCCAGTCGATACAGCTACAGTTTTTTGTATAGAGGTGGTCAAGGTAGTTCGTTTGATAATTATAGTATAGGTGATAATGTACAGCCAGTAGATATTGAATTAGAGATAATTACTGAGCTTTTTAAAGACGAATACTTTGATAGGAAAATTCCAAACTTGGAAGCTAAAAAATACTTGCTCTGCTGGGCTATTATGGATTATTTAACTCAAAACGAAAAAAAGAAAAGAGAAATTCCAATACCTAGTATGTATAAACTTGAACTCTATGAAGTAGCTGTAACATCTTCCGACCATAACAAATATGGTGATGAAGGAGATCATTTAGAAATCTGGGGTGAAGTCAAAGTTAACGGCACTCGAAAATGGACTACAGGTAAAGATGGAAAGCGGATTGATGCAGATGGAAAATATCACGTCGTAGAGAATAATATTAACGAGACTTCATTTGTTTACAGGATGCCTGACGCTAATGGAAAATTTGATCCTGCGATAAGGTTCGAAGTAAATGCCGAATTTAAAGAACAGGATGGTGATGACGGAGATGATAACCTTGGGAAAAAGAAAGAATTTAGATACATAAAAGATGTTTCGGAAAAGAAAGAAAAGTATGAAATAAGGTTTAATAATGAAAATAACGAGGGGATTGATCTTGTTGTTAGAGCTTGGGTATGGAAAGTTCCTTTTAAGAATTTTGGAATTACTGATCCAAATAATATTAAATACTAATGATAATAGTAAATTCATACCCAAACAGTTAGTTTGGGTATGAATTATATGTATAGTTTTTTGATTATAAAAAGCTTTTTTTAACAAATTGCAATTGAATATTCATTTTTCAAATTGTATAACAAACAGATCATCTATACAAACAAAAAAGCCGATGCTTTCGCACCGGCTTAGTTTCCATAATTGAATAACTATGAAAAAACGCTCACTACTTCTTTAGTTTCACCGGAAGTGTATAAGTCACATTGACTTTCATATCTGATGACTTTAATTTTTTATAGTTCAATGTAGATTTAATTCTACTATCTAAATTTTCTTTATCGGTTGACATTATGATGATTTCGTTCTTAGCATTTACCAAAAAGGTTACATTTACTGTCACATCTTCTTTAAGGTATGAAGCCCAATTTGCTTTTTGAATCATTGTTTTGATTTCTTTTCTAGCAGTTTTAGTTTCCGGGTCTGTGATTGAGGAGGCAGTAGCTGTTCCTAGTACCAATGCAAAAAGAGCTGTAAATAAAATGCTTTTAGTAATTCTCATAATCTTTAAAATTAAATGGGTTAAGTAAAATTTTTTTAGTGTTATAAAGCTTTGTAATGAGCATTTCGATATAAAGACGAGATGGTTTAATTTTAGTTGCAAGCACTTCGACGAAAAGTCACATTTTTCTCTACCAAACGCTGTTAAAATTCTCTTAAAGGAAATTTTGGATTGATTAATAGCCATGAAATTCTACCCTACGAGCATATTTCTTCTACCTTGAAATCGTGTTTTAATTATATTAAGAAATATCTATTGTTAAAGAGGCTCAGTCTTTATAAATTGGACCAGATATTATAATCGTATACGTAAAGAATTTACTTCATATCTTATTGATTGGGTTATAAAGTGTTGATTTAGTTGTGTTTGTGTAAGTTTTGTGTTAGGGTATTTTAAATAGATGGAATAAAAAAAGCCAGTGTTTGTACACTGGCTTCATCAATCTAAATAAATTTATTTTAGAAAAATTCTCACTTCTTTATTAAGACTACAGGTAATGTATAAGTCACATTAGATTTCATATCTGATGATTTTAGCTTCTTATAATTTAGAGTAGACTTGATGCTACTGTCTAATTCTCTTTTGTCAGTTGACATGATGATGATTTCATTTTTTGCATTCACCATGAAAGTGACATTCACAGTCAAATCGTTTTCAATTTCGGAAGTCAAATTTGCCTTTTGAATCATTGTTTTGATTTCTTTTCTTGCTGTCGATATTTCTGGATTTGTATTCGCAGAAGCTGTTCCTAGAACCAATGCAAAAAGTGCTGACAACAAAAGGCTTTTAGTAATTCTCATAATCTTTAATTTTAATGGGTTAAGTTGTTTATCTTAAAAATATATTTAAGATCTGTAAGTTGTAATTCGAGATATAGACGGCGGTATTTTAAAGAAGTTGCAGGCACTTCGACGAGCCACTGCAAAATACTCTACGAATCGCTTTTTTTATTCTCCCAAAGAAAATGGTCATTGATTTTGACTCTAGTAAACCAATTTCAACATAAGGCCAATTTGTTGTTTTTTTATAAATAGATATATTATTAACTTGATAAAATTCATCTGAAGATAAAGATTTAGAAGTTAAATAAATTGACTGTATGTAATCCATTTTAGTCTTAGTATGGATTAAGAATATTCTTAGAAATGGATTTCAATATGTGGTCAAAATGATCGACATGAAATTCAGTGTAGGGAGATTAATTTGAAGAATTCTCAAGCTTTACCATTCGTTTGCTAGTACTGGTTGAAAAATTAATATCTGGATTGAAGAATGTATTGACCAGAATTTGTAGATCTCTACTACAAGGTTAAAGTATTAACCTTAAATATATATTCGGTTTTCTAAACTTCAGCTTTTGTCTTTAATTCTAAAAAAAAGAATCATATTGGAATATGTGAATTCATGATATTGTGGTATAAAAAAAAGCCAGCGCTTTCACACTGGCTTAATGATTCGAAATTAATTCGTTTCAGAAAAAACGCTCACTACTTCTTTAAGGTGACAGGTAATGTATATGCCACATTGACTTTCATGTCTGAAGACTTTAATTTTTTATAGTTTAGGGTAGATTTGATTCTACTGTCTAATGATTTTTGACTTGTTGACATGATGATTATTTCATTCTTTTCATTCACCATGAATGTTACATTTACACTTACATCACTCTTAAGATTATCAACGAGGTTAGATTTTTGAATAAGTGATTTGATTTCATTTCTTGCTGTTTTAGTTTCTGGGTTAGTATTAGCAGAAGCTGTTCCTAAAATCAATGCGAAAAGTGCTGACAATAAAAGGCTCTTTGTAATTCTCATAATCTTTATTTTTTTATGGGTTAATTGTATTACTTAAAAAAGTATTTAAGGTTTGTAATTTTATAATTCGAGATAAAGACGCCATGGCTCAAATATAGTTGCAGGCACTTCGACGAGTGACTGAATAATACTCTACC
>CAYTVR010000197.1:0-13870 GCA_964441245.1 uncultured Saprospiraceae bacterium
TACTGGTTTGATCACTTTCTTGAAATCCGCCCAAATTGAGTTGGCCTTCATAAGTTTTAAAAACATAACCTTTTTCAGATATTTTGATCAGATATCCGGTTCGGGTTCCTGAACTGTAAGTCCAAGAACACCACCAAGCATAAACAGCTCCAGACAAAACAATCGCTAAAAGTGAAAACAAGAAAACTTTTTTAAAAAAGCGTTTGGTTTTCTTTACACCTGATTTGACGGAGGCTTTAATTTCATCTTTTGTTTCTTTGATGTCATCGGATATTTCTTTCCTCTTTTCTTGAATGTCTTCACTTATTTCCTTCCGTTTATCATCAAATTCTTCTTTTATAGAACTCATATATGGATATTTTGATTCAAATATAAAACTACAATAATGTGTAGAGGTAAGCAAGTATTTTACCCATTTAATAAAACTCCAACTAAGAGCAGCATAAACCAATCCGAAAATTTTCAGCCAACTGGCAAAAGGCATTTAACAAAGTCTTACTCCTCCTCAAGGTCCGAAATGAGCGATTCTATTTTTAATCAAAATAAGCTTGTATCCCCATGTGAATCCCCGTTTGACTAATTTTTCTATTCCTTGTATAAAACTCTTTCACACGCATCTGTTCATAATCAATCCAGATATCCAAACTAACATAATTGGACAACATATTGGCTACTCCAAAGCTTAATTTTGGTTTGAGAATATTATTCCTAGCATTCCATTTTTTCTCTGATCGCCAAAAATCCATTCCCAATCCAATAGCCAACTCACCGAATATTTTTCTTTTGTGATTAATATTTAAATAGTATCTCGTCATTGGTGTCACAACCATATTAAATTGTTGATAACGTAAATCATTATGATAATGAAAAGAAGCCCCTACCGCCCAATGTTCATTTAAAAAATAAGCTAAAAAAGGGGAGATATCATTTATTTTCCTGCCGGTGATTGGATCAAGATTATTGAAGTTGACATCTCCTAAAATCGCGTGTCCTCCAATCATCCACAAACCTTTCTTGAAATTTCTTGCCTCCTTCCATTTATCCTCAGCTAACCGACTTTCAAAAAAATATTGCATCTGCCATCTAAAATACATTCCTCCATTATTGATATTATTGCGAGTGCTAAGTGGTTTGACTCTTGTAATAATTAAAAAATTGTACTCTAATGAAAACTCCAAAGCCACATTCTTATTCATAAAATGATTCAACCCCAAATCTAATCGCGTGTTAAAATTTTGCGTAAACAATCCACCAGTTGCAAAAAGAGATCTACTGCGCCTCCAGCCTAAAACCAAACCTCCAAAAAATTTATTTTTAGGATCACTACCAAAATAATATCGACCGCCCATTTTTTGTCCCACGACTGCAAAATTCTTAACTACACTAATTTCCAATTCACTACTTAATTGAAATTTAGGAGAGACAAAAAACGAAACTTGAGGTTGTACAAAAATAGCAGACACCGGAACGGTACGTCCAAAGATAGGGCTTTGATTTTTTGTAGAAAAAAAATCAAATTGACCATTGACCATCCAAGTTCCCTTGGATAATTGAGCAGACAAAAACGTGGGCAATACTAAACTGCCAAGAAGGAAAATCAGTATTTTAATTTTCATTGCTTTAAGATATAATGAACCTCCTTACCTGATGGAGTACAAGCACTTTTACCAGACCAAAATAAAAAATAGCTTTTTCTAAACCTCCTCCTCTAACTTATCTTTAAGAAATCCAGTCAGTACTTTTAATCCATTATTGAATGAGTCATTGTTGTTGATCACAATATCCGCTTGCTCCATGTAAGGGCGAATATATTTTTCAAAATTAGGTAACACATGATGTTGATAGCGATACAATACATCATCCAATGGGTAATTTCGTTCTACTCTATCTCGTTTGATTCGGCGGATGACTTTTAGGTTTTCTTTAGCATGAACGAAAATTTTCAAGTCTAATAATTTCCGCACTTTTTTATAATGAAAAATAAACAGGCCTTCGACAATGATCACTGGAGCAGGATGAAAAGTCAAAGTTTTTGGAGTCGCTTCATCGTTATTAAACATGTATTCCTCTCTGGTCACCACCTCTCCATCCATCAACTTTTGTAAATCATTTTGAAATTCTTTTTTGTAAATGGATCTCGGCATATCAAAATTAGCAATCCCTTCCTCATCAATTTTCTGAAATTCTTTCGGCTTGTAATAATCGTCTTGTGAGATAAAACACAACTGTTCTTGCGTAAAAGTTTCTCTTAATTTTTCTACTAAGCTAGTTTTACCTGATCCACTTCCCCCAGTAATTCCAATGATATACGGTTTCGCCATTTGTTGAGCTATTTTTGTTTTTCTGTGCAAACGACAAATTTAATGACTTTCCTGAATTTTTCCTTATTCCATAATCAAAGCTTACATTTAAAGCAGATAATTTATAGTATTTTGGTACATTTACGATGTTTTGAAAAAAAAATACCTGAAAGACTCTTGAATTTTTAGTTTTCAAACTAAATCCTACTTAAACAGACACTGTAAGTAAACAATAAACAAACTATTATGCAGGTGAAATACATTTTGCTAGCTATACTATTTTCTCTACTTAGCCTACCCTCTCTATCGGCTCAATCCATTAATAAGACTTGGAAATTTGATGCGATCGTTGATCAAAATAATACTTCACTTTTTTCCATTTCTGAAAATGATACCCTTCAGTTAAATAACGGCGTATTTTCCTATTCCTTACGCGCAAAAGACAATTTAACAGCTTCAGGAAATTATATCTACCAAAATAGTTTACTTGTTTTTTACTACGATACGCCAGGAGATACCATTCGGAAATATCAAATCACAGAATTGAGTGATTCTTCCTTAGTTTTTAAAGAAAAAGCAATATCCTACAAATTTAAAGCAGCAAAAACAGTCAATGATGTACCTGTTGATCAATTAATTCCTAGCCAAGGATTTTCCATAACAAGTCTCTGGCGAGGTGCACTTGGAATGATTGCGCTCCTCTTTATAGCCTTTCTTTTTAGTAGTAATCGAAAAGCCATTGAATGGAAAACGATTGGATTGGGGCTGGGCATTCAATTGTTAATTGCCATTGGAGTCCTTAGAATTCCATTCGTAAAAGGCATTTTCGAATATGTTGGACAAATCTTTATCAATATCCTCAATTTTACTAGAGCAGGTAGCGAGTTTCTCTTTTCCGGCTTGGTCACCGATATGGATAGTTTTGGTTTTATATTCGCTTTTCAAGTATTACCAACCATTGTTTTCTTTTCTGCCTTGACCTCCGTATTGTTTTACATGGGCGTCATTCAAAAAGTGGTCAAACTTTTAGCCATGTTATTGACCAAAACTTTAAGGATTTCTGGAGCAGAGAGTTTAAGTGTTGCAGGAAATATTTTTCTTGGTCAAACCGAAGCACCACTATTGATTAAAGAATATCTGGAAAAAATGAATAAGTCCGAAATTCTTTTAGTGATGATTGGTGGAATGGCTACCGTAGCTGGAGCGGTGCTCGCAGCATATATTGGTTTTCTAGGTGGCGAAGATCCAGAACTCAGATTATATTTTGCCAAACACTTGTTAGCCGCGTCTGTCATGGCAGCTCCTGGAGCTATTGTCATTTCTAAGATTTTGTACCCTCAACAAGAAAGTATCGAAACAGATGTCTCGGTATCTGAAGAAAAAATTGGCTCTAATATACTGGAAGCCATTGCCAATGGAACTACAGAAGGATTAAAACTTGCAGTCAATGTAGGTGCTATGCTTTTGGTATTTGTTGCTTTTATAGCCATGCTAAATGGTATCTTAGGTTGGGTTGGAGAGGTAACTAGTCTAAATGCTTGGATGTCAGCAAACACTGCTTATTCAAGTTTATCGCTTGAGTTTATTTTAGGTTATATCTTTGCTCCGCTAATGTGGCTAATTGGTATTGCAACAGAGGATATGGCCATGATGGGACAATTATTGGGTATCAAAATAGCCGCAAGTGAGTTCATTGGATATATCCAATTAGCAGAGCTTAAAAACATGGCCAACGAAACCCATTTCGCTTATAATAAATCAGTTGTCATGGCCACTTATATGCTTTGTGGTTTTGCCAATTTTGCCTCTATTGGAATCCAAATTGGAGGTATAGGATCATTGGCCCCGGGCCAAAGAAAAACCTTATCTGAATTTGGCATGAAAGCATTGATTGGAGGAACGATTGCCTCTTTAATGTCCGCTACGATTGCAGGGATGATTATTGGATAGTACATAACAAAACTAATACAAATAATCTTCTACTGATTGCTTTTAAGGAAGGCTCTCCAATGCACTTTATCGCTGAAGTAAGACTTGAGGCTGTCGCCAGAGAAAGTCTAACATTACTAAAATATAATTTTTGATTGAAATAAATTTTCGGTATTAGTGATGACAACTAATAACACTAGTTTTAAATAAATGAAAAAGAATAAATTTGGTAAACAAGGTTGGACTCCCGAAAGAATAGGAGATTTAAGTGGTAAAACATTTCTGATAACAGGCACTACAAGCGGAACAGGATTTGAAGCTACTCGAATCCTACTATCAAAAGGCGCGAAAGTGGTGATGCTGAATCGCAATCCGAAAAAATCAGAAGATACCATTAATACTTTAAAGGAAGAACTTGGTAATAACCTTGATCTATTGAATATATCTATGGATTTGTCAGAACAAGCTTCGGTAAGAAAAGCAGCATCGGAGGTACTTGAAAAGGTGTCACGTATAGATGCATTGATTTGTAACGCTGCTATCGCCCAAGTGCCTACTCGAAAATTGACTGTTGATGACTTTGAAAGTCAGCTTGGTGTGAACCACTATGGTCATTTTACACTACAAGGTATGCTCTTTCCACTGATTGAAAAATCTAATGGACGGATTGTCACTGTAGGCAGTATGGGTTACGATATGGGGCTTAAAACCATCAAGTTTGATGATATCAACTGGGATAAAGATTATCGTCCCAATGATGCCTATAGTCAAAGCAAACTCGCGCAGATTATGTCTATTTATGAATTACAACATAGATTGAAAAAAGCTGGAAAAAGCGAAGTTAAAGCCTATGCTTGTCACCCCGGTTCATCGAGAACATCACTGATCGATACCAGTGGTAGTTTAATGATGAAGATTATATTTGGTCTGATGAAATTGACTCCATTGACACAATCAGCTGAAAAAGGTGCTTATCCTCAATTGATGTGTGCTACTGAAAAAGACTTAGACCAAAGCGGTTTTTATGGACCTACAGGTAGAAGCAACTGGGTCGGTCCTGTTGGCGCACATCAATTAAAACCACATGCAAAAGATAAAGCCGTTGCAGAGAGATTGTGGGAAGTGTCCGAAGAGGCAACTGGTTTAAAGTGGAATATTTAAATCAAAAATTTTTAAACCCTATTAGATATGGATATTTTAAAAACGGCAACCGATTGGGTAAAAGCTGAACTTTTTTCCACCCCTTTTTTTATTCTTTTCGGAGTTCTATTTCTATTGGCGAGTATTGGCTTTTGGCAATTAGGAAAAACCGAGATGGCAAGAGCCTACATCATTCCAACCCTAATTGCAGGTGCTTTACTAATAACCATAGGACTTGGACTGTTTTTTACAAATAAGGCAAGAGTTACACAGTTTGAAACTGCCTACAATAAGGATGCATCAGCTTTTGTAGAATCAGAACTCGTGCGTGCCGAAGCTACCTTAAAGGAATATCAAACGATTGTTTTCAAAATAATTCCGTTAATTATCGCTCTCTGTGCCTTAGGTATTGTATTCATTGACAAGCCTATTTGGCGGGCAAGTATGATTACAACTATAGCAATGCTTGTCGTTATTTTGTTGATCGATGGTACAGCCCATGCTAGAGTTGATGCCTATAATCAACAATTATTATTGGTGGAACAACAAGAAAAAAATTAACGGTTCAATCCTTTTAAACTTTAAAAATTTATGGTGTTACTAAGCTAAGTTGATGTTTCAATTTCCATTTAATCCCATCAAATTATGACGGGATTGATTTTCATAATAAACATGCTCTAAACGTAAGTCGGATTAAATAACAATCGTTCTCCTTTTTTCTCTTCATTAAAAACACCATTGTGATAAGCCAAATGCCCACTAACGATGGTTGATAAGATTTGCCCTTTAAAAGTATGTCCTTCGAATGGAGACCAACCACATTTATAATGAACGTTTTCTTTCGTTACCTCCCATTGTTTTTCAGGATCTACGATGACCAAATCCGCCCAATGTCCTTCGTCTAAATACCCCCTTCTATCTACATGGAAACATTCCGCTGGAGCGTGACACATCTTTTCTACGATTCGTTCTAGACTTATTTTTCCTTGTTGATAAAACCCTAACATCACATTCAAGGTATGCTGAATTAAAGGTACACCAGATGGCGAACTGAAGTATGGCTTTTGTTTTTCAGACCAAAGATGCGGCGCATGATCCGTAGCTATGATATCTAATCGATTGTCCAATAATGCTTCAAATAATGCCTCTTGATTACTTGCTTCTTTTATAGCAGGATTACATTTGATTTGTGTTCCTAAAGTTTTATAATGGTCACTATTGAAGTATAAATGATGTACACAAACTTCGTTCGTAATTCGTTTTTCCGCCAAGGGAATATCATTACGGAATAATTCCAATTCTTTGGCTGTTGAGATATGTAAAATGTGTAACCTTGTATTGTGCTTTTTAGCTAATTCTGAGGCCATACTCGAAGAAAGATAACAACCTTCTACCGAGCGTATAATCGGGTGATACTCTACCGGACAATCCTCTCCATACTTTTCTTTAAAAGCAGCCATATTTCCTCTAACCGTTGCTTCATCTTCACAATGAGTAGCAATCAACATGGAGACTTCAGAGAATAACTTTTCTAGAGTCAATGGATCGTCAACCAGCATATTGCCTGTACTCGATCCCATAAAAGCTTTGATCCCACAAACGTTTTTCGGATTCGATTTAAGCACTTCTTCTAAATTATCATTAGTAGTTCCCATAAAAAAGGAATAGTTCGCTAATGATTTTTGAGCAGCGATATCGTATTTATTTTGAAGCAATTCTTGTGTAACTGCAGGCGGTTTGGTATTTGGCATTTCCATGAAAGAAGTCACTCCACCCGCTACAGCAGCCCGAGGTTCGGTATACAAATCCGATTTGTGCGTTAGTCCTGGTTCTCGGAAATGCACTTGATCATCAATGACACCAGGCATCAAAATATTCCCTTTTACATCAATCTCTGTGTCTGCATGGTCATCTATAACTGGATCGATACGTGCGATAAAACCATCTTTCACTAATAGGTCGCCTTCAATTATTTGTCCTCGGTTGATCATCCGAGCGTTCTTTAAAAGTATTTTTTTCATGGAAATAGATTAATTATCCTTCGTTTTAAAAATCATGGCGAAAATAGTAAGCTTAAGAATAAAAACCGATCTTTTTTTAATATTTTTATATTTTAAGAAGTCCTCTTCTATAACTCAGTCAAGTTATCTAAATATGCGCCACCAATTTACCTTTTACTTTTTATTGATCTGTCTTTTTTATTCTTGCGAAAGCAAAGCCCCCACTTCCCAAAAAACTAAAAATACCATGCAAATATCAGAAGAAGTAACCATTGATGAGATCCAAAAAGCATTTAAAAATGGAGATTATACCATCGCTGAATTGACTCAATTTTATATCGATCGTATCGAAGCGATTAGTGTAAATGGCCCTCAACTCAATGCCGTTTTATTGGTCAATCCAGAGGCATTGGACATTGCAGCTCAATTGGACCAAGAATTAAAGGATGGTCAATCTAGGGGACCGCTACATGGTATTCCTATTCTCTTGAAGGACAATATTGATACTGCTGATAAAATGCCTTGCACAGCAGGTGCTCGATCCATGAAGGATTCTTACCCACTAAAAGACAGCCATTTGGCCGCACAACTTCGAAAAGCTGGCGCGGTGATATTAGGAAAAGCAAACTTGAGTGAGTGGGCTAACTTTCATTCTAGTTTTTCTTCTAGTGGTTGGAGCGGTTTGGGTGGTCAAACTAAAAACCCTTATGACTTGACTCGAAATCCATGTGGGTCTAGTGCTGGTTCAGGTGTAGCTGTCGCCGCCAATCTTTGTGTCGTTGCCATCGGAACGGAGACCAATGGATCGATTGTTTGTCCATCCAATAATAACGGAATCGTTGGTATCAAACCTACGGTTGGTCTCATCAGTCGATCTGGAATTATTCCCATTTCTTTTACACAAGACACCGGAGGTCCCATGGCCAGAACCATCAAAGATGCAGCCTTTTGTTTGAGTGCTTTAACAGAAAGCGATCCAACAGATAGTAAAACAATGACCAAAGATCGAATAATTCATAAAGATTATACGGCATTTCTTAAGGCAGATGGAATCAAAGGAAAACGACTTGGTTATTTTAAAAAAGTATTGGGAGATAACAAGCGAATGACCAAAATCATGGAAGAAACGGTAGCCTATTTTGAAAGTCAAGGCGCCACTATTGTTGAAGTAGATGATCTTTTAGGAGAACAAACAAATGCCCATTCTTACCAAGTATTGCTTTACGAATTCAAAGATGGATTAAATAAATATTTTAAGTCCTTAGGTGAAAATGCTAAAGTCAAAAGCTTGGAAGATTTGATAGAAAAAACCTTTGGTGATGAGGTAGAGATGAGGTATTTTGATCATGAGATATTGAAATCAGCTCAGGCCAAAGGAGATTTAAATAGTGAAGAATATACCACTGCTTTGGCACAAATGCTTAAAGAAAGTCAACAAGAAGGAATTGACAAAGCAATGAATACCAACAATTTAGATGCCATCATCGCTCCGACTGGTGGACCTGCTTGGAAAACAGATTTAACGCTTGGTGATAAATTTGGAATCTTTAGTAGCTCTCCTGCTGCTATTTCTGGATATCCGAGTATTACCTTGCCTATGGGACAAATAGATGGTATGCCTGTGGGTGTTTCCATTTTTGGTCGACCTTGGTCGGAATCTGTTTTGTTGGAAATTGCATATGCTTATGAGCAAGGAACTATGCATCGGTTTTCACCGAAATATAAAAAATAAAGGGTTTAAAAATTAGGTTTCTGTTTTTACAAAATCTGGCCATCTTCCCAGGTAGTGAATAAATTTTTCACCTAAACCTTCTTTGATAAGATATGCTTTCGTTACTGGAGTTTCTATGACTTTAAAGTTAGCATCCTCCATTACTTTTATCGGAAAATCATGGTGAAGTATTCCAGAATGCCCAATGGTCACAAAGTCGATTCCTGATTCTAATGCTTTCATCACCTCTGCCCCATTTCTAATATTTCCAGCGACCGTTAGTTTGACGTTTTTAAAATCAAGTTCCGTAAAATGTTTGAGCAAAGATTGATTTCTAAATCCTTCTTCTTCTGGAAATTTAAAAATGTCCCATAAGGAAATATCCAAAAAGTCAATTTGACCTTCATCAACAAGTCTTTTACAAATCGCTTTTATTTCCAGTAGTTTCATCCCAAATTTTTCAGGCGAAAGCCTCACTCCTATTAAAAAATGACGTCCACAAATATTTCTTACTCCATTGACAATCTCAAATAAAAGACGAATCCTATTTTCAAAACTTCCACCGTATTGATCGGTTCTCTTATTAATTTTTGAGCTTATGAATTGGGTTAAAATATAACCATGCGCACCATGAATTTCAACTCCATCATAACCACTCTTTTTTGCGCGTAAGGCAGCAGCAATAAAATCATTTTTGACTTGCTCAATTTCCTCTAATGACAATGCTCTTGCTCCATGTTTTTCGCTCTTAGATGGACAAACTGGAGCTTGTTGAATTACTTCAAAAGGTGATCGCATACCTGCATGATGGAGTTGAATCACCGCAAGACTACCATAGGATTGTATCGTTGATGTCAAACGTTGATGCCCTGGTATTTGTTCATCTGAAAAAATCCCTAATTGGCCTGGAAATCCTTTTCCCACTGCTTGTACGTGGGAAGCACAAGTCATCACCAAAGCAAATTGCCCTTTCGCTCTCATCGACAACCAATGATATTCCTCCTCAGAAAGTCGACCATCTTCAAAACTTTGCGTATTCGTCAAAGGGGCAAGCATGAATTTGTTTTTCATAGATGCACCACAAGAAAAATGGACAGGCGTTTCAAGTATTTTCTTCATTTTAACACAAACATTTAATGAAAATTTAATCGGAAAAAAAATATAAGACAATATCGAAAAATCTATTCAAAAAGAGAACCAAGACTATGGAGATCTTTTAAAATAAGTGGTGGTCCATATTTATCTGGGAATAACTCAACTACAAATTGAAAATTTCCTCTTGAAAACAGAACATTTTCTTGAAAATCAAGTTTTTATATCTAAGCTAAACGCTTAGACTTTTTATAAAACAATAATCACTTGCAAAATGGATTTAGCAGCAATCATTGAAAAGATAAATCATCATAAAAAGCAGCCCAACCTTAGATATCAACTAAAAAATCAAGTAGAAGGATTTACCAATCGCTTATTTTATACTTTATTTGATATTGAAACTCCGGTGGAAAATAACTTACGAATTCTGGAAACTGAGTTTGATACCTTAGTCGAACTCGCTTGTTGGACTGGAGATAAACCCTGTAAGCAAGTTTGGGAAAGCTATGTTGCTAAATTACCTTATGTCTTAGAATTGCTAAACCTGGATGCAGAAGCCATTGCGAATTGTGATCCGGCATCTTTGTCAATAGAAGAAGTTTACATGGCATATCCGGGTTTTTATGCCATTGCCATTTATCGATTAGCGCACGAGCTTCACAAAGAAGGATTTCCGATGGTACCGCGATTGATGACGGAATATGCGCATCGACAAACGGGAGTTGATATCAACCCAGGAGCACAAATAGGAAGATCATTTTTTATTGACCACGCCACAGGTGTCGTCATTGGTGAAACAGCCATCATTAAAGACCATGTAAAAATTTATCAAGGAGTTACTCTTGGTGGGCTTTTTGTTGCCAAACGTTTACAAAAAACCAAACGTCATCCGACCATTGAAGACAATGTCACCATTTATGCAAATGCGACCATCCTAGGTGGAGAAACAGTCATCGGCAAAAACAGTGTGATTGGTGGAAATGCTTGGATTACAGAATCTATTCCGCCAAATTCGAAAGTCTATCATACCCCAACCATTAAAATAAAAACTAGCCCACATGCCTCATAATCTGTTAGACTTAATTGGCAATACTCCTTTGGTTGAATCTAGGGTTTTAAACCAAAATCCTAAGGTCAAATTATACTTCAAATTAGAAGGTCATAATCCTGGCGGATCGGTAAAAGATCGAGCAGCCTTGAATATGATTCGAAGTGGAATGGAACGAGGTGATATCCAAAAACACACAAAATTGATTGAAGCAACCAGTGGAAATACCGGTATTGCTTTAGCGATGATCGCAGGTTTTTATGGTTTAGAGATTGAATTGGTCATGTCTGAAAATGCGACAAAAGAACGAGTACAAACCATGCGCGCTTATGGAGCAAAAGTCACTTTGACCTCAGGTGATCGGGGAATAGAGGGCGCTAGAGATTATGCTGAGGCAAAAGTTGAAAAAGATGGTTTTATGATGGTCAATCAATTCGCCAATCATGACAATTGGAAGGCTCATTATAAAAGCACAGGGCCTGAAATTTGGCAAGACACGCAAGGTAAAATAACCCACTTTGTATCCTCTATGGGAACAACCGGTACCATCATGGGCACTTCCACCTATTTAAAAGAACAAAATCCAGCGATACAAATAGTCGGCGTACAGCCAACCGATGGTTCTCGAATTCCCGGTATTCGAAAATGGCCCAAAGAATATCTACCAAAAATTTTCGATCCTAACAAAGTAGATCAAGTATTAGAAGTCAGCCAATCAGAAGCACAATCCATGGCACAACAACTCGCGAAAAAGGAAGGCATTTTCTCCGGTATGAGCAGCGGAGGTGCTACAACGGCTGCATTAAGATTGGCGAATAGCCTGGAGAGTGGCATCATCGTTTCTATCGTTTGTGATCGTGGAGATCGTTATCTATCCTCTGACTTGTTTGCTTAAAATATTTTTTAATAAATCTAATCTATCGGTTCTTTATGATTTCATTTGGTCAAAATATATAATGGAGTTGAAGTTTTTACGCTTTCAAAGCTTTGCTTTGACAACCAAATAAATTTGGTTGACCAAAATACCAAACGAAATCATATAGCTCCAATCTATCTCTATTTCAAAAAACAAATAGAACCTCCAATCTCTTTAATAATTTCGTCTTCTTGAGGATATTAAACCACTTTATTCTAAAATCTCTCTTTCTAGAAGTAGATTCCTCGAAATAGTTTTACCATTTATAATTTCAAATAGATATATTTATGACCTTAAGTTATGAATGAGGCCTAGTGCTTCATATGTACTCCTATTCAATCTCTTTTCATCAACAAAAAGATACCATGAAAATCTTTTATACAATTTTATATATTCTTTTTTTTGTTGCTCATACCCTATTTGCTCAAACACAACAAGTAAAAATATTTGAGCATTCTAGTACTGCGTTCAGTAATGGTACTCCACGTTCATTTGTACAAGCTGGAGAAAAATTCTTTTTCCTTGCAGGTACATTTTTACATGGCCAAGAACTTTGGGTTTCTGATGGTACTCCCGAAGGTACTTTTTTGGTTAAGGACATTCGCGAGGGCGAAGAAGATTCCAGAATAATAGCGATGATTGCTCTTGGCGACAAAGTATTATTTATTGCCGATGATGGTATTCATGGTGATGAATTATGGGTTTCTGATGGTACAACAGCAGGTACTTTTTTGGTTAAAGACCTCAGGGCTGGATCAACAGGAATCACTAAAAGACATTTATTCATTTACAATGAAGTTGATGTCATTAAAATCGATGATGTCATTTATTTCCCTGCGGATGCAGGAGGTGGATATCAAAACCTCTTTCGATCAGATGGGACAGAAGAGGGAACGTATATGGTAGGTCTTGGATGTGCTTCTTGTCAAATGTTTTCAGGAGAATTATTTGCATTCAATATATTAAACGACGAACTTTTTTTCTTTGGTAGATTTAGTTTGTACAAATATGATTTTCAAGAACAAGGCACTGTCGAAGTATTTGATGGGAGCGATGTCAACGGCCAACTTCCTGCCTTTCTAGGTTCTTTGGGTGTTTTTGAAGATAAACTTTATTTCTATGGTAGAGATGATATTAATGAGAATCATGATCTATGGGCCACTGATGGAACGGAAGAGGGAAGTTATATAGTAAAAGAAAATATAAGCCTTGATAATGGCATTTCAACACCTCATAGTTTTTATAAATTTAAAGAACATTTTTATTTTGTATCTGACGATAAACTATACAAATCAGATGGCACTGGTTCAGGAACCAACGTATTTGGAACCTTCACTGACGTAGAGGACAATGGAGGAGATCAATTGAATTTTTTCACCTGGAATGATTACATGTATTTCAATATTAAGCCTCCCTACGGAGGAATATTTAGATCTACCGGAGAAGCTCTAGAAACCGAATACGTGATGGACAACGGAAATGATTTCCCGGGTTTTATCAGTTCGGAGCATCATTTATGGTTTAATCAAGGTTGGAATACAAGTCAACAAGAAATAGGATGTATCAGTCAAGATTTAACTATTTATGACGATATTCGAGTAGAAAATTTCAACTCAGAGTTTTATGCTGCAACCAACCCAATTTACTTTAATGGCAAAGTATTTTTTGGAGGATATCGCGCACAGTTTGGCGCTCAATTACTTTATGTTGATCCAAATGAATTCCCTTATGGCC
>CAYTVR010000198.1:0-13761 GCA_964441245.1 uncultured Saprospiraceae bacterium
TTTTCATGAAGCTATCTACTTCAGTGCGCACACCTTGTGCAGCACCCGCAGCATCACCAACCGCTCCAGCGGCAGCACCCGCCACATCTCCAGCAGCACCTGCTACATCACCAACAGCTCCTGTGACAGTACCCGCAGCATCTCCAAGTGCATCCGTAGCACTATTTCCTGTAAAGAACCAGTAAGCACCTGCACCTAAAAGTGCAATCAATGCTAATGGAAGCAATTTGCTTAACCATGATCCGCCAGCAGCAGCAGTCGCTTCAACTTGATCCGTTGCAGTAGTTGCCATTTTTTTAACATTATCACCCATATTTCCGGCAGAGAAACCTAATAGGTCGCCCATCCCAGCAGGAAGTGCAGAAGCAACATGCTTACTTTGTCCACCTAAAAATTTAGATAAACCCATAGCATCTAATGCTTTGTTTTTTACGTAACGTCCTACCATACCCATGACGATAGGAGCAGCCATACTCATTAATGAAGATGAGTTACTTCTTTTCATTCCAGAAGCAGAAGCAATAAGGTCGATGATTCCACCCATTTTATTACCCATAAGGCCTTTAAGAATACCCGTTCCAGCATTCATTAAACCTGAAGTAGCGTCTCCGCCACCCATCATACCTCCTAGGTTATCAAAAATACTACCGTCGTGACCACCTGAACTTAACATGTCCATAAGGCCTTTAGAACCAGAAGGTGTAGCACCTTTTGTAATTAAGCTTCCAAGGATTGTAGGCAAAGCTGCACCCATAGCAGACTTTACGATAGAATCATTTTCGCCTAAGAATTTTCCAGCTTGTGACATTACTGCGTCACCTAGCTGATCTTGTAGCATCTCAATAAGATTAACTGACATAATTGTTGAATTTTGATTTGATTAAAAGTTTATAGATTCTGAAAATTAGGATCTAAAACAATAAAGTGAGTCTAAAAAAGCAAGACATCAAAGCCAATATGACCTTTAAATCGCTTACTTTTTTGGATTCAAGTATAAATTCTTAATGTTCTGGGTTCGTTGTATATTCTACTGACAATCAGTTGGTTAGTGCAGGTAAGTTAAATTACAATCGCTTTGGGGTTTGCGGTTATTTCCGCAAAAGTACGAGATATTGTTAGAATCCAAAATTTTTATCTGAATAATTTTAAGATTTTGTTAACATTATGTATTAAGCTTTTTTACAATGCGTTACACCTGATATTGTCTTTATTTTGTATGTGTTTGATCGTTTCCATGCTTTCCTTTGATGTAGAAAACCAATTATTTTTGGATGATTGTTCAATTAAAAACGGTTGAGATGTTGATTGAACTTAATCACTTAAAATCTTATCGTTGCTTTTTTCTTTAAAACCACTTTTTCTTCTTTCTCCATGCGGAACGATTATTTCTTTTTTATTAAAAAAAAAGAATGCATATTCTCTCTATTCTTTTTACGTATTATTATCAAAAAGTCACATTTGTTTTTAAAGGGAAGTATTTAAATTCCAGATTTCATTAAATATGGAATCACTTTCATCCTTGCTCAATCGGCGATTTCTTTTTTGCTTCCCCAAAAGGTAGCTAGGCAAAATCCAGAGATCAAATGCCAGATGCCCCACCAAGCTGCAATCATCGCCATTCCTCCAAGGCCATCAAAAAAATTGAAAATCAATATCAAAGCAAGTCCCGAATTTTGAATACCTGTTTCGATAGAAATCGCTTGTGAGTCTACGAGAGAAAGACCATTCAATTTGGCAAACCAATATCCCATCAATAAAGCCAAGCCATTGTGAACAAAAACGATAAGAAATACTTTTCCAATATGATCAATTATATTTTGATAGTTAGAAAGGGAAGCAGCAACAACAAATCCTAAAAAAATGATAATGGACAAAATTCGAACGCCCTTTTTAATCCGATCTGTAAATTTTGGATATTGATGATTGAGCCACATTCCGATTGCCAAAGGAATGATAATTAAGTTAATTATCGTTTTGATCATATCTAAAGAAGATACGTGTATGTTTTGTGATAACTTTTCGATTCCAGGAATAAAGGAACTCCAAAAACTAAAGGTGATAGGCGTTAAAATGATCGCACCAAAAGTAACGATGGAGGTCAATGAAACGGATAATGCAGTATTCGCTTTCGCTAAATGGACCGCAAAATTAGAGACATTTCCTCCAGGACATACGCCAATCAAAATCATACCCAAAGCTATACTTGTTGCTGGATGAAATCCAAGCGCTAGAGCAAAGGTTAATAAAGGCAATAAAATGAGTTGTGATATTAAACCTACTATAACGGCTTTAGGATATTTAAAAAGATATTTGAAATCACTGACTTTCATATCCAAGGCAATTCCAAACATGAGAAAGGCAAGACAAATATTTAAAAATAATAATTGGTCAGGATTAAAATTAATCTGAACGAGATCGATGTTTTCCATAGTTGTGCTGTAGCTACGTCATTAAATGTAATCAAAATTACTAAATACCTTTACATTTACGAATATATTCGAAATAGGAGACGGACTAATTCAGCAGATATGTGTAATTTAGCCAAGAGAAAAAATGATACAAACAGTTCAAAAAAATAGGTCTGTTTTCAATTATTAGATTTTAAAATTTTTCTTTTCTATGAAAAAAATATATAATTGGGGCATCATAGGTTTAGGTAAGATTGCGCATAAGTTTGCTCAAGATATAAAGGGCCTCAAAAATGCAAAACTGCATGCCGTAGCGTCTCGTTCTCTTCAGAAAGCTAAAACTTTTGCGAATCAATATCAGGCGACGCATCATTATGGTTCCTACCAAGAAATATTAAATTGTCCAGACTTAGACGTTGTCTACATCGCTACGCCTCATAATCACCATTGTGAAAATACATTGATGTGTTTGGAGCATCAAATCCCCGTGCTTTGTGAAAAGCCATTTGCCATGAATGCTGCTGAAGTCAGACGAATGATTACGCTTGCGAAATTTCAAGAAACATTTTTAATGGAAGCTTTATGGACTCGTTTTTTACCAACGATTAAGAAGACATTGGAATGGATTGAAAAAGGAAAAATAGGAGAGGTATTATCTGTAAAGGCAGATTTCGGTTTTAAAGCAACTTTTGATCCGACTAGTCGATTATTTAATCAGGACTTAGGTGGAGGTTCTTTGCTGGATGTCGGTATTTACCCCGTTTTTTTGTCGCTATTGATTTTAGGAAAGCCTACAGCGATCAAAGCAATGGCTTCTATTGGTCCATCGAATGTTGATGAAAATTGTGCTGTCTTACTAAAATATGAAGGAAATAAAACAGCTATTCTGGATTCTTCTATTGTGCGAAAAACCAATACAGAAGCTTTTATTTATGGGACTAAAGGTACGATTAAGATCAATAGCAGATGGCATGAACCAACGAGTTTGACCTTAATGGTAGATGGAAAAAAACCTAAAGATTTATTTTTTGATTTTCAAAGCAACGGTTACAGTTATGAAGCTGAAGCGGTAATGGCGAGTTTGAAAAACAAACAAGTAGAAAATGATTTATTGCCCTTAGATTTTAGTTTAGACTTAATCGAATTATTGGATTCGATTCGAAAGGAGGCGGGAATTTACTACCCACTTTTTGATCATTTTGAAGAGAAGATTACTCCAGGGAGTATCGACTTTTCTACCAATTGATGGTATTATTTATTTGATTTTAAAACACTTTTTTAGTTAAAATAGAAAGAGATGAAAATGACCTGTTTGCATTTATTCGTGTTTTTACTATTAGCTTCTTGTAGCTCGATTGCTAACAAGAAAACAGGCTCAACCATTTCCTCCTCCTCTGCAAAAATAAATTCTCAAAAAACATTACAAACGATATCTTTTGGGTCTTGTAATAAATCTAACAAAGCGCAGCCAATGTGGTCTATCATTGATCAACATACTCCTGATTTATGGATTTGGTTGGGAGATATCATTTATGCTGATACCGAGGATATGACAAAAATGAAATCACTTTATGATGAACAAAAATCGCAGAAGGATTATCAAAATTTCCGGAGTAAATATCCCGTAATTGGTATTTGGGATGACCATGATTATGGAGTGAATGATGGTGACAAGTCATATCCCAAAAAATCAGAAAGTCAACAACTTTTGCTCGATTTTTTGGATGTTCCTATCACTGCGGAAGCACGAACTAGAGCAGGAGCGTATCAAAGTTTTACATTGGGGAAAGAAGGACAAAAAGTGAAAATAATGTTGCTAGACGCTCGTTATTTTAGAGATGACTTGCAAAAAGATTTTTCAATGAAGAAGCGTTATCTTCAAAATGATAAAGGAACAATTTTAGGGGAAACCCAATGGAAATGGTTGGAAGCAGAGTTGACAAATAGTGATGCGCAAATACATTTGATTGCTTGCGGTATTCAGATGATTCCTGAAGAACATCGTTTTGAAAAATGGGCTAATTTTCCGCAAGAGCGGCAAAGATTATTTTCTCTTTTAGAAAAAGTAAAAGCAGCTAAAACAATTCTCTTAAGTGGGGATCGACATATCGCTGAAATATCTAAGATCAAATTAAAAGAATGGAATGAGCCTATTTTTGAAATCACTTCAAGTGGTTTGACCCATAGTTATGAAGCTGCTGGTGCTGAAGTTAATAAACATCGAGTGGGAGCTTTGACCGGAAAGAAAAACTTTGGCCTATTATTGGTAGATTGGACAAAGGATATTCCTCAAATTCAAGTAGAAATTAGAGGAATCGAAAATGAGTTAATCATTCAAGAAAAATTATTTTAAACATAAGGATCAATCGCTAGATTTAGCTTAGTGATTCTTTCTGCGTTACTAAACATTTTTCACCCTCAAATATTTACATCAAATGCTTGTCTTTAGATTCTAAAAATAAAATTGATGAGAAAAATATGCTTCATAATTAAATTTGTTTGTTTGACTTTTGCCCTTTCTGCACAGGTTAATTTTACCAGTTCAAACTTGCCCATCATCCTAATTAATACTATGGAAGAGGAGATTCAAGATGAACCTAAGATTATGGCAAATATGAAAGTCATCGACAACGAGGAGGAGCGAAATAGAATAACAGATGAACCCAATGATTATGATGGCTGGATCGGTATCGAATTCCGAGGGGATTCTTCGCAGGACCTTTATGATAAAAAATCATATGGGATTGAGACGAGAAAAGAGAATGGAGATAATAAAAACGTCTCTTTATTAGGAATGCCTAAAGAAAATGATTGGGTACTACATGGTCCATATGGAGATAAAAGTTTGATGCGCAATGCTTTAGCCTATCAATTTGCCCACAGCATTATGCCTTATGCACCGCGAACTCATTTTTGTGAAATGGTTTTGAATGGAGAATACATGGGCATTTATTTATTAGTAGAGAAAATTAAACGAGATAAGGATAGAGTAGATATCAATGAACTAGAAATAGATGCGATTATCGGAGATGCTTTGACCGGTGGATACATTATAAAAATCGATAGATCTAATGGTGATGATAACGAAGGTTGGACGTCTAATTATCCGCCTTTGCCAGGAGCTTCTCAAACTACCTTTTTTCAATACCAGGTACCGAAGGCAGATGATATTGTGTCAGAACAAAAAACATATATACAGACATTTATGGCTGATTTTGAAGAGGTCATGTCTTCTGATGAATTTGCAGATTCTCTAAAGGGATATTCGCAATATATTGATCGAGCTTCCTTCATTGATTATATGTTGATTAATGAAATGTGCAAAAATGTGGATGCTTATCGATTGAGTACTTTTTTATATAAAGACAGAAATAGTATAGACCCCCTTTTGAAAGCGGGACCTGTATGGGATTTTAATTTAGGCTTTGGAAATGTTGATTTTTGTGCGGGACCTGATCCCACAGGTTGGGTGTTGGATTACAATTCTATTTGTCCTGAGGATAATTGGATCATCCACTTTTGGTGGAATAAATTACTTAGCGACCCTATTTACGCGGATGCAGTTAGAGAACGATGGGAAGCCTTGCGGCAAAATGAATTTAAAACAGAAAGATTACTAGATCGTATTAATACAATGGCAGAAGAACTAGAGGAAGGTCAACAAAGGAATTTTCAACAATGGAATATCTTGGGAGAATATGTATGGCCCAATGCAATAGTTGCCAATACCTATGCTGAAGAGATTTCGAATCTTAAAAATTGGTTAGAAAGGCGACTCATTTGGATGGATGAGAATGTTGCAGACTTATTTGATCCACCATATAGAAGAATCGACTATTTTGAACCAGAGGTTTTTCCAAATCCTTTTGATGATCAAGTAACATTCAAATACTATATCAATAAAAACGTTCGAGCAACGGTCAGAATTTTTAATACACAAGGACAACGAATGGCTCAAATAGAAAAAACAGCTGAATTCAATGGCGAAGATACCATTATCTGGAAGCCTGAAAATGTAAGTGGAATGTTTTATTATCATGTCTGGTTTGAAAATGAGATAAAAAAGTCAGGCAGAATATTACACTATAAAAATTAACGGAATAAAGGCCTTCTAATCGGACCTTTATTTATGGAGCTACTTTTTAAGAACTTGATCACGAGGAGTGTTTGTAAATAAGCCTATTATATTATTCCTATAAATATATTTCCCTTCCTTTTTAAAGAATGTCACCAAAAAGAAAGTTTTTCCTGACAGAGTAAAAAGACCTTTTTATAAAAAAGGTGAATGAGGCTCTAGATAGTTCTATTTTTATGTGACTCAGACACATAAGTAAATTATTTAATATCATCGTTTTTTTCTACTAATATGACCTCCTATTGGCATAGTGATTGTCTTACATATGTTTATATTGTCACAATGACTTCAAAATTTAAAAATTTTTGATTTCAATGGCAAATGAAAAAGAATAGACGCATCAAGAAAAAACGAATAATGACTATTTGAATAATGATCTGCAAATTATTTTTGAATAGTAAAACAAAGAAAACGAATAATGACTGCTACACATAAAGTCCGTTAAATACGGTCTAGTAAAAGTTGTTGCAAATGGCTATCAGTTCTACTGATAGCTATTTTTTTTACCCATTTAAGCTCAAAATTATCTAAGATAAACAATTCTTATTGGTGATAAATATATATTAATAAAATTGGTATAAATTTTGAAAACAACAGAGTGAATAAGTTTTTTAAGCTTGTTCAAGATCCAGGATTGGCAACCGCGATTATTATTGAGAGAACACCTGGAATGCCTCCTTTCTAAAAAAAACTAGACCATTTCTAAAGGTTCACCTTATTGATTGGCCCTTTAAGATGTGTCAAGTATTCACTTTTGTACATACCCATTAGATCAAAGTTCTACTATCAACAGAGCTTTTAATGATCCTATCCAATTACATAACCAATAGACATGACGAATGTCTATCGAACGAGTATTTAGTCGTGCTTGAAAATATTTTTGAGTGCAATAATTTATAGTAAAAATAGAAACTGTTTCGATTCTTTCTTACACGAATGAGTTGGGATGGTCATTAGTATTTAGTTTCCCTTACTTAAACAAAGTAAATTCTTTTTGATAAGAAAGGGTTTAATATCACAAAAAATCTTAACTCATGGGTAGAAGACTATGCAATCTTAATCCGCATATCTTGATTCGACAAGCTTTGTCCTTGGCCATTCTTTTTATTTTATCTCAACAGGTATACGCGCAATGCGATGGTGCTACGGATGTTGGAGGTACTGTTTTTAGAGACCTTCCGGCTGGTAATCCTTCCACGGCAAATGTGTACAGTGTGCAAGATGTAAATGAACCTGGACTTCCAGGAATTCAAATTACGGTCACTGATGCCAACGGTGCTGTTCAATCAGACATCACCGATATGAATGGTGTATGGAATGTTGATCCAAATGTTTATCCAATTCGGATAGAATTTTCATGGACAGATCCTAATTTATATCCCAGTCATGATGGTGGTTCTACGAACACTGTAGTCCGTTTTGCATCAGCAGCAGATTGTGCGATGAACTTGGGATTGCATTATCCAGAGGACTATAGCCAAATGGTTCCAGAAGTAGTGACTTCTTGTTATGTCGCAGGTGATCCATTGGCTGGAGGATCAAGTGGTAGTGTTGATGCCATTGTCTCTTTTCCATTTAATCAAACAGGTGATATCATTGAACCAGATAAAGATGCTTTACTCTCCGAAGTTGGTGGGGTATGGGGAATTGCCTACAATCAATATGAGGAAGAAGCTTATTTTTCTGCGATTATGAAACGACATGTAGGTTTAGGAGCACAAGGAATAGGCGGGATTTATAAAGTAGATTATTCTACAGGAACACCTGCTATATCAAACTTAGTAGATTTAAGTGCGCTAGGTGTAGATTTAGGAACAGAACCAACTCGGGATCTAGGTGCTGATTTTGATGCTTTTCATACCGATTCATTAATGTTTGATGCGGGTGGAAAATTAGGAATAGGAGACATTGATATATCTGGAGATGCGAATACTTTGTTTGCTATGAATTTAAATTCTCGAAAGGTAGTGACCATAGATTTGACCAATTATAATTTGACAAAAACTTTACCGACCAGTGTTCATATAGATAGCTTACCTGCTTTACCAGATCCTTCTTGTAATTTAGGCGTCAGTCGTCCTTTTGGTTTAAAATTTTGGAGAGGAGAATTGTATGCTGGAGTCGTTTGTAGTGCTGAAAATGGCGGAACGACTGCTGATTTAAGCGCAACTGTTTATGTTTTTAACTTTAGCTCAAATACATGGTCGACAGCTGTCAATACTTTTTCTTTAGATTATTTTAAAGGAGGAGTTATTGATAATGATTGTACCAGTTGGGAACCTTGGATTGGAAATTATGACGATGCATTTACGGGTTGTCGACCAACTCCAATGTTAAGTGATATAGAATTTGATGTTGATGGATCTATGTTATTGGCTTTTTCAGACAGATATGCTTTTCAAAAATTTACTTTACAAAGAGATGTTGATGACACGGGCTCTGAAAGTGTAGTAAGTGGTGGTGATATTTTACGAATTTATTATAATGGTCTGACTTATACTTTAGAAGATGATGGAACTACTGGTGGCGGTGGCGGTTGTGGTGTGAATAATCAAGGACCTGGAGATGGAGAATATTATTGTGGTGACTTTATTGGTACAGAGCATAGCGAAACAGCAATGGGGTCGGCTGCAATGTTAGCAGGAAGTGGACAGTTGTTGCTTACGGTGATCAATCCAGTGAATTACAATTCAGGAGGTATCCGCTTATTCGATAATACAACAGGTTTAAGTTCTCCGACAGAAGGATATCAATTATATGCAACGCCTGGCTCCTCTTTTCCTAGTGGTAATGGTTATGCCGTCAAAGGTGGTGGCCTTGGAGATATCGAAATACTTTCAGAACCAGCTCCACTCGAAATAGGAAATACGGTATGGGAAGATACTAATAATAATGGGGTACAAGATCCTGGCGAAGATCCCATAAATGGTGTACAAGTTAGCCTCTTCGATACTGCTGGAAATCTTCTTTGGGAAGATGTAACCAATGCATCGGGTCAATACTTTTTCTCAGATACACTGAGATACAATACGAGCTATTTTGTCGTCTTTGGAACTGGAGGAAAATTTAATTTAGGAAATAGCACATTCCAAGATTCGCTTTATGTCACACAAATGAATACAGGAACAGGAATGAACGCAGATTTACATGATTCAGACGCAAGTCTAGCCAATGGTATTTTACCTGCGATTAATGGTTATCCATATATTCCAGTTACGACTGGTTGGGCAGGAGCAAATAATAGTAATTATGCTGTTGGATTTGCAAAATGCCCAGTACTTCCAGTAATCGTACTTGGAGCCAATACACCAACATGTGCAGAGGTAGATTTAGATTTGACAGAAACAGGAGGTGATGCAACCATGTGGGAATGGACTGGTCCAAATACCTTTACCTCTTCTGATCAAAATCCAACAATAGCCATGGCTACGACAGCAGCTTCGGGTACCTATTACTTAACCGTTACCGATGGAAATGCTTGTACCAATACAGATTCAATCCAAGTGGTCATTAATGCCTTACCAACAGTGACCCTTGATGCTGCTGGTCCATTGTGTATTAATGCATCGGCTATTGATTTAGTTGGTAGTCCCACAGGAGGCGTCTTTTCTGGTTCAGGAATTATTGATGCGAATGTGGGAACATTTTCAGCTTCTACGGCGGGTGTGGGATTACGAACGATTACCTATACTTTTACGGATGGAAATAATTGTGAGAATGCCGCAACAATGGACATACAAGTAAATGGTTTACCAACGGCGACACTAGATGCTGCGGGACCATTTTGTGTCAACGATCCAAGTTCCATTACCCTAAATGGTATGCCATCTGGTGGAACGTATTCAGGTGCAGGTATTACAGATGGAACATTAGGAACTTTTGATCCTGCAACAGCAGGAGTAGGTACACATACGATTACTTATGGTTATACAGATGGAAATAATTGCACCGTATTAGTAGATACGGATATCGTGATAGATGATATACCAACCGTAAATATCAACGGAGCTGGACCTTATTGTATTGATGATGCTGCAGTCAATCTAACTGCAAGTCCAATTAGTGGAATCTATTCAGGTGCGGGTATTACGGATGGAACATTAGGAACTTTTGATCCAGCAATAGCTGGTGCTGGTACGCATACCATCACTTATGAATATACAGATGGGAACTCCTGTATGAACACAGCAACTGCAGATATTGTCGTCAATGATATACCATCGATTGCCTTCACGACTCAAAGTTCAGTTTGTATCAGTGTATTATCATTGAATTTTAACGCAACACCAATTGGTGGAACTTATTCAGGAGTAGGAGTAACCAATGCAAATACTGGCCGATTTGAGCCAGCAGCAGCAGGAGTGGGTACACATACGATTACTTATACCTATACAGATGGAAATAATTGTCTTGCAGTGAGCACCTCAGATATTACAGTCAATGATTTGCCAACGGTAAACATGGATGCTGCAGGGCCTTTCTGTATTGGAAATGCCGCGGTTAATTTAACGGTAGCGCCAAGTGGTGGATTTTTTAGCGGTCCTGGAATTACTGATGCGATCAATGGAACCTTTACACCGTCAGTAGCAGGAGCAGGAACATTCTCTATTTCTTATACTTTCTTTGATGCCAATTCTTGTGTCAATACAGATGAGATTTTAATTTCTGTAGGTAATTGTAATGGAACGATTGGAGATTTTGTTTGGCATGATAGCAACGGGGATGGAATACAAGATCCAGGCGAAAATGGAATAGATAGTGTAACAGTAATTTTATATGATGCCAATACAAGTACACCATTGGATACGACTTATTCTAATGATACCGGTGCATATGGTTTTACTGGATTCCCGAATGGAGATTATTATATAGTTTTTGATCCTTCTTCAAACAAAAATAATTTAACAAATATCTTTGGAGTACCAATGGGAGTTGGAACGTCTATCGAAGATAATGATGCAGATCCTAATACTTTTCAAACTACTACATTCAATTTTGATTCTGGAGAGGGAGATGATATTTCAGTGGATGCAGGATTTTTTGATTGTTCTTCCATTGGTTTTGATAATTCAACCGAGCAACTTTGCTCTGGAGGAACAACTTCTTCCATTACAGTAAATACCTCTGCAGTAGGTATTAATAAAATAGCTTTGGTTTATTTTACGAATCCACAAACAGGTGGAGATATGTACACAGGAGGAACCTCACTGGGGCTTTCATCTGCCAATGGAGAATCAGCTGTATTTACCGATGTAAGTTTGCCTGCAAATAATACCAACAACCCTATAGTTTATTATGTATATGCTATTTTAAATCCTACACCTTCTATTAGTGCTTGTCGATCTTTTGGAGAGCTACAAGTAACCGTTGATCCAGCACCAAATATTTTTATCAATAGTAGTAGTCCTACTTGTGAAGGAACGATATTGAGTATCACCGAAGCTGGTGGTGCTGCAGTAGATTGGAATTGGTCTGGACCAAATGGTTTTACCGCAAGTAGTCAAAATTCGACAGTAAGCAACACAACTATTTTAGATGGTGGAGATTATACGGTTACGGTAACAGACGCAAGTGGTTGTACCAATGCCGAAACCAGAACAATGGTCATAAACGCACAACCAAGTGTAACTCTAGCGCCAGAAAGTAATTTCTGTTTAGCAGATATTCCTGTCAATTTGGTCGGGTCACCTCTTGGTGGAACATACACGGGGCTTGGGGTAACTGACCCAGCAAATGGAACATTTGATCCTTCGATTGCTGGATCAGGAACGCATACTTTGAGTTATAGTTATACAGATGGAAATGGTTGTACCAATATGGATCAAATTCTGGTAGCCGTTTCAGGTTGTACTGGAGAAATTGGAAACTTCGTTTGGTTGGATATCAATTCAGATGGTGTTCAAGATCCAGGAGAACCAGGTATTGATAGTGTGATGATTATTATCTATGATGCCAATTCTAATCAGCCTATAGATACTTCCTATACAGATGCTTTGGGAGGGAATACCTTTTTTGGTTTACCTGTTGGAAATTATTATATGGAATTTGATCCATCTGAAAATGTATCAGGATACCAAAATTTAGAAGGTGTTCCCGATTCAATCGGACAAGCCCTAACAGATAGTGATCCAAACCCATTGACTGGTTTTACCACCGTATTCTTCTTTGATCCAAATGCAGGTGATGAGTTGACAATTGATGCAGGATATTTTAATTGCCCTGATATTACTAACCCTACAATGGCACAATCCATTTGCGAAAATGATGTGATCCCATTGTTGGAAATAACAACAGATGAAATAGCCGCTGATGGTATTTCTTTTGTCTATTATACTAGCCAACAAACGGGAGAGGATATGTATGATGGAAATGGTACTTTGTTAGGGACGGCAACTCCTTCCGGAGGAATGGCCAGTATCACAAATGTAAGTTTACCCACTACACCACAAACCTATTATGTCTATGCCATCCTCACTACTACACCAGCATTAAATACTTGTCGACCATTTGAAGAAATTCAAGTGACTGTCAATCTTTGTCCTGGTTCAATAGGTGATTTAGTGTGGTTAGATACAGATGGAAATGGTGTGCAAACCATCGGAGAACAAGGGATTGAAGGAGTTGCAGTCATGTTATTTAATGCCAATACCAATGCTCCAATTGATACGGTTTATACAGATAATTCTGGAATTTATAGCCTTCCTGGTCAACCAGATGGAGACTATTATTTAATATTTGATCCGAGTACAAATGTTGATGGATATGCTAATCTTGCTGGAGCACCAACTGGTAACGGCAGTGTAACAAATGATAGTAATGCGGATCCAATAACTGGACAAACTGCAGCCTTTACTTTTGTATATGGAACAACAGAATTAGATATCGATGCTGGGTTTATAGATTGTGCCTCTACAGTTAGCACACCTGGTAGTAATTCACCAGTTTGTGATGGTACTGATTTAAATTTAACAGAAACAGGAGGAGATGCAGTGAGTTGGACTTGGAGTGGACCAAATACATTTAGCTCCAGCGATCAGAATCCAACGATTACTGCTGCAGATATGAATGCAGCGGGGACTTATAGTGTAACGATCACGAGTGCAAATGGATGTACTGCAGTAAACACAACGGATGTTGTAGTGGATGCATGTCCAGCCGGAACGATTGGAGATTTTGTCTGGTTAGATACGGATGGAAATGGGGTACAAGATATGGGCG
>CAYTVR010000199.1:0-13718 GCA_964441245.1 uncultured Saprospiraceae bacterium
CGCCACTTTTAACGTAAATCACTCGATTCGTAAAATTAAGGTTCACCCCTATGCGCTTTATGAGCGGGACGTTATCCAGAAGGATACCTACATTTTTTGCCTCGATTAAAGAAAAAACAATTCTTCACCTTTGTTATAAGTTATTATTCACATGATCCTAAAGATAAATTTCATTTTGACTGCTATCCTAGCGCTAATTGCTGGACCTTTTAAAATGAGATGATTACATTTATGGTTTTCGCTTAACTTATTTCTTAAATATACTCGTATAAAAATACTTTTACTTTCTTCTCTAATGTGCTACATTTGTAAACATTATGAAGGTTTATACCGTATGATTTGATAGTACAAATCAAAATATGAAACATCAATTGCCCACTATATCAGTCATTACCATTGTTTATAATGCTATCGACTTACTTGAAGACACTATTCAAAGTGTTATTCAACAAACTTATCCCAACATTGAATACATTATTGTTGATGGAGGTTCTAAAGATGGTACACTTCAAATCATTGAAAGGTTCAAAGATCATATTAGTCAATGGATCAGTGAACCAGATAAAGGACTATATGATGCAATGAACAAGGGTTTAAAAATGGCAACAGGCGATTTCGTTTGGTTTATAAATGCTGGTGATAAGATCAATGAGCTGGATACGGTCGACAAAATGATGACTCATTACACCGCAAATACGGACATTTTATATGGTGAAGTCATGATGGTAAATGAAGAAGGTCGAAATTTAGGAACTCGAAGCGAAATCACTACTCATCGACTACCCAAAAAATTAACCTGGAAAAGTATGGCCTTTGGAATGGTTGTATGTCATCAGGCCATTTTAATTCGTAGAAATATTTGTCCAATGTACGAAACGGATAATTTGACAGCTGATATTGACTGGGTCATTCGGGCTTTACAAAAAAGTAAAGAAACTAAGCACTCCAATTTAATATTGGCACAATATCTTACGGGGGGAATTTCTAAAAAAAGACATCAGCAATCCCTAATGGATCGTTATCAAGTCTTAAAAAAACATTTTGGAGTACTTCCTAATTTTTTCAATCATCTGGTGATTGTTTGTCGAGCTATTGTTTTTCGAATATCACGGATAGGGAAAGATCATTATTAGATTAGTGTTTTGGTGTTAAAGTGTTATCATACGTTTTCCCCTTATCATCAACACTTTAACCCCTCTATACTTTAACACTAGAATCAAAACACATGAACAAATCACGACTACTTAGTTTAATGGTTTTAATATTCTTTTCAGCTTGTGAGAATAATCATCAAAATAAAACAATTATGAAAACCAATAGAGATATTTTATTACCAGAGGGCTTTGATTGGCAAGGACATCGAGGAGCAAGAGGATTGTTGCCTGAAAATACGATCCCTGCCTTTATCAAAGCCATAGAGTTGGGCGTTCCTACTTTGGAATTGGATGTTGTCGTTTCTAAAGATGATCAAGTGATTGTTTCGCATGAAGCTTGGTTTTCTCATCATATTTGTACCAAACCAGATGGAACTCCAGTAACAGAGGAGGAGGCAGAAACCTTACTTCTTTTGGAAATGACTTACGATGAAATTAAACAATATGATTGTGGTCTCCGAGGCAATGAACGATTTGAGGAACAACAGCCTATGAAAGTTCATAAGCCTTCTCTGATGGATATGGTTAGTAACGTGGAACTTTTTTGTCAAAAAAATAACAAACCAAAACCATTTTATAATATTGAAATTAAAAGTCAAGCAGATTATTACGATAAAAGAGTCCCACAACCCGCTAAATTTGTTCAACTTATTTTGGATGAATTGGATTTATTAAATGCCACAGAACGAGCAACCCTGCAATCTTTCGATGTAAATATTTTAAATGAAATTCACAAGCAAAATAGTCATGTCGTAACCGCTCAATTAATAGAGAATACAGAAAGTGTTGAAGAGAATTTGGCGAAGCTTACTTTTACACCTGATAAATATAGTCCTTATTATATGTTGCTCAATGAAGAGGTTATTAATGATTTACATCAACGAGGTATTTTGGTCGTTCCATGGACCGTCAATGATCCGGAAGTAATGGTCAAATTGAGAGCAATCGGCGTAGATGGAATCATTACAGATTATCCAAATTTAATACCGAAAATTTAGGACCTGAAGGAGAAAATGAGAGGAGTCAGGAATCCAACGATCGTTTCTTTCGCGGGTCTCCTGACTCCTAAATTCTTGTTTCCTATCTAATCAATACACCCCAAATCCTCTTCATTTCCCATAAGGGCGAAACTCGCGTGATTCACATCGTCTTTCTTCTTACTGGCGAGTATTACAGGTTGATAGGTATCCAAAGCATCATAGACTATTCGATGAATTTTTGTTCTTAATCGTTTTTTAAAAATCTTTCGATTTTTAACATCAGGATAGATGCGATTGGCGAGGAAAATAAAAATCAATTCTTCTTTAGGGTCTACCCAAACACAGGTCCCCGTAAAGCCCGTATGACCATAAGTACTTTTGGAAGCTTTCGCAGAACAAGACGGTGCCGATCGCTTGGCATTCGAATCAAAACCAAGTCCACGGTGATTACCATGGCGAGCACTACTAAAGTATTTGATCGTTTCTGGTTTTAAATAAGTTCGACCGCCATAGCTACCTCCATTCAGTA
Organism: uncultured Saprospiraceae bacterium; assembly: GCA_964441245.1. Classification (GTDB taxonomy): domain Bacteria; phylum Bacteroidota; class Bacteroidia; order Chitinophagales; family Saprospiraceae; genus JALZUU01. Next base: position 2,664 of record CAYTVR010000199.1, read on the forward strand.
ACATTTGATAAATGATTCCCAGATCTCCTGCGTTGGAAAACAATCCTGCATTGCCTCCTACTCCACCCATCAATGCAGCTGACTCATCATGTACATGACCACGTAAAATTTGATTTCTCCAACGAGTATCAAATGCCGTCGGAACAATCTCTGAGGAATCAATTTCTTTGATTGGATTGTATAAACAGCGTCGCAAATTAAGGCCTTGGTAAAACTCTCGATCGACAAACTCATCCAAGGGTTGATTTGTCTTTTTTTCAATTACTTTCTGGACTAAATTAAAATTGACATCACTATATTTATAGCGTTTATAGCGTCGAGGTTTTAATTGGTAGACCTCTTGCCACATGGTATCAATCCACTTTTTATCCATATAAATTGAATCGGCAATTTCAATCGTATAATTTCCAGTAGGAGCTTTACAGAAAAATTTGTTGCAATCAATATTCACAGAATCCTTGTATAAAATATAATCCGCTACAGGCATATTCGCTTGCAACCCAGACTGATGTTTCAACAATTGTTTGATCGTCGTATTTTTAATTCTATCCTGCTCTCCCAAATCAAGATGTTGCTTTAATTTATCCCCTATTTTAATTTGATTTTTTTCATAGAGTTTCATGGCGGCTAATGTAGTGGCAGAGATTTTAGTTACCGAAGCCAAATCATAAAGGTCAGAGTTTCTCACCGCACGTTTTTTATCATAAGTATGATGACCAAAAGACTCTTGATAAAATACTTTTCCATTTTTAATCAACATGATCTGAGCGCCGGGTGTACTTCCTCCAGACATCGCACTTTTCATCAATGCTTTGATTCCAACCAACTTATGCGGTGCAATGTTTACTTCTTCTGGAGTAACATATTTTAAACGAGTAATAGGAGTAATATTTTGTTGCTGATAAGGTAAATGAGTAGCGATATCCAATGGTAATTTTCCTGTCGCCTGTATCGCACCAAATAACAGTTGAGGAACCAATGATTCTGTAACGGGGTTCCGTTCAAATACTTGTACTGCTGTAATGGTCGTGTCTAAATATTGTAAATTCAAAGGATTGCCGAAATTGACTACAACCACTCCAGTCGTCTTTCCTAAAGTATTGAGTGACGCTATAAATTGTTGATCACGAGTTGGTGACAAATCGAATTGATCTAAAGTAAGGATGACATTTGACCGTTTGTATCTTTTTAAATTCAGAGATGGGATAGAACCAGTCTCTTTTGGATTGAGCAATACTTTCGTGTAAGCAGCATATTTAGCAAAATATTGTTCAAAGGTGGATAAATGTTTTTGTCCAACTTGAACAATTCTAAATCGCTGTTTGGCAAGATCTCCAAATGGAATTTTCTGCTGATAATTATGCGCTAAAGTAATGGCTGATTCGTGTAAATCTTTTATCAAAAAATCAAAGTGTTTATTTCGAAAATTACTCACCACTTCTTCGTCATCAATCCTCGGAATTTGTTCATCAAAATCCAACCATAATTTAGCCATCATCACTTTATAGACTTTTTCGTTTAAGTCTTTTTCAGAAAACAATTCCTGTGCAATCAGTTGTTTGATAAATTCAATATGTTCCACTACATTACTATCTACGATAAAAACATCTGCCCCTGAATGAATCAACTCCGCCAAAGTAGCATCAGCGCTTACCTGTCCGATCAAGATACCATCGAACTCAATTCGATCTTCCAGATATTTTGATACAAATCCCGATTCTAATTTTTCTATTTCCGGATTGGTAAAAATGGAATTGGCGATCTTTAATCCAGACAATCCATTTTCAACCAATTGACTATATTTTTGCAAAATCCCTTTGACCAATTCCAAAGTATCATTTTCCATATAAATCAAATCATCAAAAGAATTTGCGACAGCTAAAATACCTCTCGACTGTGTTTCTAATAATGATTTTCGAGATTTATACATCAATTTTTTCGGATCACTTTCTCTTCCATAAAAATTATAACTATTATCAGTTGATCTTAATTCGTCCAACTGAGGAGTCATAGAAAAACCGATTCCTAATGTTTGACATTGTCGGAGATAGAGGGCTTGGAGTTCATCTTCAAGCGAATCTTTTTGAATGGCACTAATGGTAGCTGGTAAAGGAAAATGTTTGAGATCTTTAAATTGATTTTTAAGCGATAAGGTTTGTGTGGTTCCAGTTAATAAAGGAAATCGAAGTGTCTTCTGTAAACTATCGACAATGGTTACATATTGGTCTATCGCTAATCCTTCCAATATAATTCCACCGAGTTGACCATTTTTACTTAGCTTAAATAAGGAATCAACACTCCCTTCTTTCGATAAATCATTTTGTAAAATAAAGAGTTGTCCAATTTTTTCATCCAAAGTCATTTCTAGCAACATAGAATCCGCCCAAGTAGACTCGCCTTTTAGGAAAGGAGCGTGAATAGTTGAACCGCTGAACTCTTGTCGATTGCAGGCCAGAATCACAGAAAATAACAATAAAATGAAAAGACATTTTGACATAGTGCTCCGCTATACGGCATTTCCAAGTTTGAACTATTCCCTAACTAGTTCTAAGTTTTATTGTTTTCTCTAGATGTGTTTGTTTAATCGGTTTCGATTTGACATCGATTGGGTGAGGATCAATAATCTTCATTAGTGTGTACACTCAATATAATGATTTTTTCAGACTATTTAAAATCCTATTTAAGTAACGCATAAAAAAGAACAGATGTTACTTGACAAATGAGCTAATAATAAATTTACATGCTTGGGTATATACTTTTACTTAAAGGCAGGACAAACGCGTCAAAGTATTGTTCTTCAATCCCAAAAAAATAGACAACACCTCAAGTATTCCTATAAAAATGAAGAATTGAATGGACACCATTTTTTTATCGACAATCTAATTACGGCTTTAGTCATTCTAGTTGTTCGTTATTGGCCATTTGTTGTTGGTTCTCTTTAGCACGTAGAAAAGCATGCTTATTTCAATGACTCTTGTTTGTTTTATACGACTATAGTCAAAATTGATCTAGTTTTTACGTAAAAACGTATCCTACGAACGAGCAACCAATAACAAATGGCTAAAGTCGTGCTAATAACAATATATTTTTATAAAAGGGTCGATAGCAGGAAAAAATTAGTGATCTAGGTAAAACAACCTGAATATATTTTTTTAGAACAAGAAGATTTGAATTAGAGTTGTAGTAGATTTAAATCTTTTCAATTTATTTAGCATTAGGCTCAGCTAAAATTTGTCATGCTTATTCACTATTTAAAATAGCAGAAGAATAGGTTTCCCAGCTTAAATTAGTTTTAAAATTAGCTACGTTTTCTGGCGGAATTGGTTTTTCCAAATACTTTAGCATTGTTTCAGCCATAGATTCTACTGTATTGGTCTTTGTCATGTAGCCATTCTCTCCTTCTTTGATTGTTTCTGGGAAATGGCCAACATTAGAGGTTAAAATAGGAAGGTCAAAATTATAACTTAATGACTCAATACCTGAAGGAGTTGCTCTAGAGTAAAACAATATACCGGCATTTGCTGTCTGAAAATATTTATTGACATCTTCATTAGGTATAAACTCGCTCACCACCATCATTTTATCTTGAAGGTTTAATTCATCAACCAAGACAAGTGGGTTGTAGTTTTCTTCGTTTTCGGTACTGTTTAGGAATATTTTTTTGGCGGCACCAAACATCGTTTTTTTGATTTTAGTGATCATACTTCCTGAGTCAAGTGTGTTCCAAAATAATTCTCCACAGACTAAAAAGGAAACATCGTCTCTTTGTTTAGCTACTAGATCAAAAGCTTGAATGGCATTATGTAAACCTTTGTATTTTCTGATAAATCCAAAAAATAGAAATACGTTTTCTTTTAGTCCATTTGCTTTCTTGAAAGCTGCTACATCAAATGAGGAATCTGGTTGAAATAGATCATAAATAGGATGAAAAAGTTTGAGGACAGGTGTCTTATTTGATGAATCTTTACCGATATTTCGTTCTCCCGTTTCGGTTATTTCAAATTTTCTATTGGGAAAGAGCGTTTGCAGTTCATCGAAAGTATTGTATGCGTGGACGATATAGGTATCGGCCAAAGAAATTCCTTGTATCGTAAACCGTTGATCTATTTTACTCTTTTCTTTTTGGATTACAAAGTGTAAATCTAGAATAACTTCGCAATTGCAAATTTTCTTCAGTTTTTTAATAATATAGCCTATTGGCAAACCTTGAATAGCTATAGACCATTGGATAATTACTTTGGAAGGATGAAGAGAAGCTATATATTTTGCTGTGGCTCCCCATGAAAACGGATTATTGTAATTCGTAATGTATTTGACCGGAATATCAAACCCTTCTAAAAAATCTAAGGTGCTTACTTTATCCTTAAAATCACGTGGAATAATACTCGGGTATTGCTGTGACCATGAAACAATGTGAACCTTTGTATTTTTGAATTTGGACAATGACTTGGCAAGAGAGGTATTATAATTTGACATTCCTCCCTTAAATAAAGGCCCCGCTCCAAAACATACAATATTCGTTTTACTATTTTTCATTCACTAATTCTTTTGCCTTAATTACATTATACACTCTTGTTAGACCTTCTTTGAGCGTAATTTTGGGTTCCCAATTTAGATGTTCCTTGGCATAATCTATACTACAATATCTAGAAAAAACTCCTACAGGTTTGTCCAAAAGGCACTTAATTTCTGTTTTGTGTTCTGCTATCTCGCAAAAGATATCTATGATTTCTCGAAAACTAGTCAATTTTCCAGATCCTATATTTATAGCCGTACCATCCGAAATTTTTTCAAGTGCCAATAAGGTACAATCTATCACATCATCAATATGAACAAAGTCCCGACCTTGATGACCAGTTCCCCAGACTTCAAAAGGACTTTCTTTGTATACAGCTCTTCTGGCAATGGCAGGGATAGGATAACTATAATCTTGATCTTCACCATAACCGGAAAAAGGTCTAATACAGGCGATATGTAATCCATAATGCTTGGCAGCAATTTTTGCCAAAAACTCTCCCGTAAGTTTGGTCCAACCATAAGTCATATCTGGTTCTCCCATATTGGCAAAGTTAATATCAGACTCGCTCAACTGGATAGTTTTTTCTTTAGTTTGTTTACTAATAGGGTATGCAGCACTTGAACTAGGATATAAAACTCTATTAGGCTTATGGCGAGTAGCCCAGTAAAAAAATTCAGCGTCAATAGAAAGGTCTAAAGCAACTTTCATGGGGTCACCATCAATCATAGCTCTTCCTCCTACAATAGCTGCAAAATGAAATACATCAGCAAATCTTACTATATCAATTCCATACTCTTGAACAAACCAATCCGGGTTATTACTTAAATGACGAAGCACATCAATAAAATCGCAATGAAGAAATAGTAAACGTTCTTCTTCACCATATATTTTAAGATTCCCCACTGTTCTTTTTAGAGGAACATCTAGCCAAGTTGCAGGGTCTGTTCCAACTGAAAGGTTGTCAACAAATAAGATTCTATTATTAGTGGTTTGGAAAAGTCTTTTCACCATGTTTCTTCCTACAAAACCGCATCCTCCAGAGATAAGTTGATTCTCCATTTTTAATGATTTATTATATTTTTTATTAGAAAATCACATGGTAACTATTCTTGAACATTTGTTTTATGATTACACATGCGTATAAAGAAATGATCTGTTGAAGTTGTTTTAAAAGCTTAATTTCTATTTTGAGTAACATCAGAATTCGCTAAATCAAAGAGATTTTACGTCTACATTTATGCTGTTTTTGTAAATATATTACTCTTTTTTTTCATATAGACGCAAAAATAGTAAAAGCAAACCAGTATTTTTAATTTTTTTATGTCATTTTAATTCTCCTTGAGAATAAAAAACAGCACTGAATATCAATTATTTATAAATATAAAATAAATTTAACTTATTTTTTGATTTCTGCAGTATTCGTTGGCTCCTACTTTAAATAGGACTACTTAGCGGAGCCAATGATAGGGAGTTTAAATTTATTTGTAAATAAAATCACAAATAAATTAACAAACACTTTATTTGATCCTTTGGAACTGTATCTTTTTAGACGATCAGCGTTATGAGTTTGAAACGGTCTTTATGGCGATTAGCTGATAGTCTTCAGTTCATAGTTGCAACTGTGAACTCTAGACTATTTTAAGAAAACGTCATAAATACGCTTGAATGAAACCAAAATCAAACATCAATTATTTGAGCGGTCGTCAGAATCTTTAAATATTGAATTCACCAAAATCAGCAGTTAAATCAATATTAATTATTCACTAAAAAGACATGGTAAATGGCATCAAATTTCCAAATAAGTCGTACCCTTGCAAAAAATAATAGTTTGATGGAGAACACCAAAAAGACTGTTTCCCAAGAAGCGATGCAAGCGGAATGGCTCGAAATACAAGGAGCACAACGCTCCCCTGCCTTGTTTCGTCCTTTATACAACCGTTATTACGACCCTATTTTCCGATTCATTTTTCGACGTACAGCTAATGAAGAAATTGCTGCAGACATCTGCTCTCAGGTATTTCTTAAAGCTATGCAGCGCCTCAACAAATACCAATTCAAAGGAGTGCCATTTTCTGCCTGGCTTTACAGGATTGCTAGCAATGAAGTTGCTCAGCATTTCCGAAATTCCCAAAAAAATCCTGTGATCAGTATCAATGAAAGAAATTTCAACCACCTGGCCTCAGAACTTGATGAACCGAAAAACGAAGAACTCCGCAACCTTTTGATACAATCACTAGATGATCTAAAACCAAATGATGTACAATTGATTGAATTGCGATTTTTTGAAGAACGTCCCTTTAAAGAAATTGCTGATATACTAGAGATTACAGAAAGCAACGCCAAGGTAAAGACCTACAGATTACTTGAAAAATTGAAAAAAATGATGCTCAAAAAAAGTACCCCGGGTCAAGCCCGAAAAAGTTAAGCCTCGCTCAAAGCATTAATTCTCTCCCGAAAGCGTTTGGGATTCGATTCTTAGCGAAAGTTGTAAGTTCTTAAAAGGAACGTCAGATACGCTAAAAAATAAAATCAAAGAGGAAAATTAATTTTTGAGTTTTACTAAACGACGCATTTTTAAATTTTAATTCCTTGGAAAGGATGAACGACAACATCCTTTAGTGTTACTAAAACATATTTTTATGAAAAAAAATAATTACAATATAAATCTTAATCCAAAAGAGCTCAGCGAAAAGGATATCGCCAAGCACAAAGATTTTGATAGTCTTTTCAAATCTTTTGAAGCAAATCCTACTCCTGAGGTAGCTCCGCCTGCCAGTTCGATCCGCCGATATTTATATCCTGGGATCGCTGCTGCAGCTGCTTGCCTAATTGGTTTTCTTTTCGTTTTGAATAATAAGGCTGCAGGGCCAGACTATAACACTGCATCAAATGCTCATTTTGCGTCTCTACCTTATGTAAATCCACCATTAGGTGATGACGTTCAAGCAATTTTTACCAGCAATGGTTTTAATGCGACTAAAGGAGGCATTTACGAATATAAAAATGGATCAAAATTAATTGTTCCGCCAGCAGCTTTTGTTGATGGTCAAGGTAATGTAGTAGAAGGTGACGTAGAAATTCGATACCGGGAATTCCACGATTATGTTGATTTCTTTTTATCGGGCATTCCGATGCAATATGATTCTGCCGGGATCAAGTATGACTTGGAATCTGCAGGAATGATTGAAATTTATGCAGAGCAAAATGGAGAACGATTGAACATTCGACCTGGAAAGGAAATCGATGTAGAATTGGTTTCTGAAATCAAAGTTTCTGATCCGAATCTTCCACTTAACTTTAATATTTATCGCTTGGATACCGTTCAACGAAATTGGGTCTATAATGGAGTCGATCAAATTGAAGTCTTAGAAGACAATGCTAGTGATTTGCTCAATGATCCTGAATTGATGATTGAACAAAGTTACAATGATCAAATCGAAGCCATTGATCAAAAAGCAGATCAAGAATTGGCTAAAATAAATGCTAGTGTGGATCGACCTACTCAACCTATTCAACCAGTTAGAGAGAATGGAAATGACTATGTTTTTAATTTTGATTTTTTAGAAGAAATCGAAGATCAACGAACAGAGGAAACGAACGCTGATCAAGCCGCCATTGAAGGTAGTCTAAATGAACGAACCCAACTTCGTCAACAATATAAAAATACGATGTGGCAGGTTGCTCCTGGAAATACAGATTTCAATCAAGCAGCAGCGAGCCAAATCAGTTGGGATGATATGAGGATTCGTCAAATCAATAATCGAGATTATGAATTAACTTTGATTGGAGCGAACAATCAGATGAAGGTAATCGTTAATCCAGTATTGACTGGAAATGATTTTGAAGAAGCGATGCAAAAATTCAATCAGGAATTTCAAGCTTATCAAACTCAACTCACTCAAATTGAAGCGCAATTAGCAGAGCAAAAAGAAGCTTTGCGCCAACGAATCGCAGCAGAAAAAGCCGTCGAAGAGAAAAAATACGAAGATCAGTTGGCTGCTTATCGCGCCAAAGGTTTGAATGAAAAAGCGACCAATATGATGGTGACCAAAAAAATTGTTAATCGATTTAGGGTAACCAACTTTGGAATTTGGAACTGTGATCGTCCGCTACCACCTTATATGGTTCGATTGAAAGGTGAGTTTATAGATAATAAGAAAAACCGTTTTGACCAAAATACGGCTTACTTAGTAGATAAAAAATTCAATACTGTTTCTCGATTTTATGCTAAGAAAGGTGCAGATGTATTATTCGATGAAGGATCGGAGAAAATCATGTGGGTCATCACTAAAGAAAATAAGATTGCGGTATTCCGCCCAGAGCAATTTAAACGCATCAATCAGAAAAAAGGAGATTATACCTTTGTATTAGATTTGGTAGATCAAGAAATAAAAACTGAAGAAGATGTACGTAAAATTTTATTATTCTAATAGAAAATTATAACTTTAGAATAATTTAACTTTAAAAAAGTGGCCAATAGACCTTATTGGCTTTAAAGATAGTAAGTTTCCTTTCTCTCACGTTCCTATGCTAATTTTTGGTGTAGGGACTTTTTTTTTACCAAAAAAACACACAAATCACTGGCTACCAATTTATTAAGTTAATTTCTTAGCTATCGTATAATTTTTTTCTATAAAGATAGTACCATCTTTTCACGCCTTTTTTCCAATTTCGGATATCTAGTTAGCCTTCTCTAGTCTTAAAAATAAATTTTCTAACAAATGGACTGAAAAGTGCTGATTTTATAATAAAAAGTGTACTTCAGTAGATTTTTTTAAATAAAACGGATATTTAAGAAAAGAAATATGATTCCCCCCTTTAAGAGATTTCATCATTTTATGATGGGTAAAACCTGTATAAATTACTTCCAAAATTACTTCTCATAGTCCATGAAATTGACCTAACACTTGAACGAAAAACAATATAGATTAGCTGTCCATAATTTTCGTAGATCACTTAGATTGTCGTCAATAACACAATTTCACCTTGCTAACTTATGATTCACAATGCCACGTTAATCTTTGAGAAATGACTTTACCATTTCCCTACTTTGCTCTTTCGCAAGATTGTACCATATCCTCTGCACCTTTATTATGAATTTTACTATTCACTATCAGGGATGTTCAGAAGAATAAATTAAGTAAGATTTCTAAGAAACGAAATCATTTAGGATCTTTTTTCACCAAATTAATTCCATCTTTACCTAGCGTAATCAAGCGTTGTTTGTATAAACTACCAATCGCTTTTTTGAATACTTTTTTACTGACATTTAATTCTTGATAGATCAATTCGGGCGCACTTTTATCGGTCAAGCCTAAAAAACCATTTCGTTCTTCTAGTACTTCCATTAACCATTTGGCTGTACTTTCCACTTGCTGATAGCCTTGTTTTTGCAAACTGATATCTAGCTTTTCATCTTCGCGAATATTTTTTACAAAACCTTTGAGTCGGTATCCTTTTGCCATGTCTTGAAATATTTCACTGTGAAATACCATCCCCCAATATTTTTCATTCACAATGACTTTCCATCCTAAATCGGTTTCCGATACCACAATCAAATCCACCTCTTGTTCGACTTCTAAATCTTCATTTTTATCTTTTAAAAAACGGTTTAATCTAGTAGACGCTACGATCCTTTCAGTCAAGTCATCCACGTACACCCGTACCACATAGGAATGTCCCTGTCTCATTTCCAAACTTTGTTCTCGATAAGGCACCAACAAATCTTTCAATAAGCCCCAATCCAAAAAAGCACCGACAGGTCCAACATCTTTGACCCGTAAAAAAGCAAATTGATCAGCAGTTGCTAAAGGCGTTTGCATGGTTGCAATCATTCGATCTTCTGAATCACAATAAGTAAAAACGGTAATTTCATCACCTGCTTTTACGCCTGCTTTTGCGCTATTTGTTGGTAATAATATTTCGCCGAAAGGCCCTCCATCAACGTAAAATCCAAAGTCTACTTCTTTAACAACTTCTACTTCGGAATAATGCCCCAATTTAACCATAGTTCTGTTTTTTTTCACAAAGGTAACATTTATTAAGCATACAAAGAGAAGGGGCAAAATAGAGACGTCAGAAGTCAAGAAGCCCACGAACAGTATGATCGCGGGCTTCCTGACTCCTAACTCCTGACTCCTAAACCTTCTATTCTAATTCACTACTACCTTCCGAACCACTTGCCCTTTTTCAGTTTGTAAAAGGAGCATATAGGTACCTGTAGGTAAATTTTCTAAATCCATATTGATATCCAATGCTTGTCCGGAGGCTATCGTACGATAAACTTCTTGACCAACAATGTTCAACACTTGAATTTTTATATTTTCCGGTTGAGAAAAAGATGCTTTTACATTTAGATAACGATCAGTTGGATTCGGATAAATCTCGAGATTGGTAAGACTTTGAATCACTTCCGTACTCGTTGTAGCCATCACATCAACTAGACATTGTTCTTGACAACCATTGGCATCAGTTACTGTTACTAAATAAGCTCCGGCAGTAAGATTATCAACACTACTTCCACTTTGATAAGCACT
>CAYTVR010000200.1:0-13562 GCA_964441245.1 uncultured Saprospiraceae bacterium
TAACGAAGTATAAGGAAAAAATCTACCGTCAATAATTGATAAATAATTAGGTCAAGCTACTTGAAATCCTCAAGGGAATTAAAGTGTAAAAGTCCCATTCTTGCGGATATTCATGCTTTAATTCCCTTTTTACATTCACTCTTGTGCGCAAATTAACTGAGCTTTTCTTCCCCTACCTTATTCTCCCTTTTCAACATCCTCGCCTAGTTTCCAGCTTTCGGTTTCCGTTTATCTGGAATAACTGTATATTTGCTCGAATACACCGAAATTTTTCGTTTTTATGGTCTTTAGTAGTACGATATTTCTCGTATATTTCTTGCCTTTATTTTTGTTGTTTTATCAATTCATTGATAAACGATATAAGAATTATTTCATTCTACTGGCCAGTATTTTCTTTTATAGTTGGGGGGCACCCAAATTTATTTTCATTCTAATTGGCTCAACTATCCTTGATTTTTACATCGTCAGAGCACTTGACAAGTCTACAGATGCCAGCGTTCGAAAACGCTTATTGGCTTTTTCAATCAGTATGAACGTCGGTCTACTCGTCTTTTTTAAATACACCAACTTTTTATTAGAAAATGTAAATGCAGTCCTAGGAATTGCCAACATCGATCCCTTCACATGGACCAAGATACTCTTACCCATCGGAATTTCTTTTTATACATTCCAGACCCTAACCTACTCCATTGACGTTTACCGAAAGGTACATCGACCACTAGATAAACTTAGCGATTATTTATTGTATATTATGTCCTTTCCACAAATGATTGCTGGACCGATTGTACGATTTAACCTCATCGCAAAGGAGATCATTTCAAGAGATGAAAAAACAAAAGACAAATTACAAGGCTTTATTCGCTTTTCTATTGGTCTAGCCAAAAAGGTTTTGATTGCCAACGTTATGGGAGCACAAGCTGATTTGATTATGAATCAACCTGCTTCTGAAATTGGATTTTTAATGGCTTGGGTGGGAATATTGGCTTATACTTTTCAAATTTATTTTGACTTCGCAGGTTACTCTGACATGGCCATTGGTTTAGGAAGAATGATGGGATTTTCCTTTCCGGAAAATTTCAACAATCCTTATATTTCAAAAAACATCAGTGAGTTCTGGCGACGTTGGCATATCACCCTTGGACAATGGATGAAAGACTATTTGTATATTCCATTGGGAGGAAATCGGGTCGGTAGTCCATCAAGACTTTATTTCAATCTTTGGTTTGTTTTTCTTGTTTCTGGATTGTGGCATGGTGCATCATGGAACTTTGTTTTTTGGGGAGCATTTCATGGATTATTCTTAATACTCGATCGTTTATTTTTAATCCAATTATTGAATTCTCTGGGTAAAATTCCATCTATTCTAATTACTTTTTTTATTGTAATGATTGGTTGGGTCTTTTTTAGGATTGAAAAATTTAGTGATGCCTTGGCTTACTTAGGTCAAATGTTTTCGCCATCAGCCGAAGGCTATTTGGAAGTTATTCCATCCTTTTATTTATTTTTAGGAATAGCGGTATTTTTCTCAATGATTACTTTTTTTGATTTTGGTAAAAAATGGGAACAGTCTGTTTTTTTTAATAAAGAAATGAAACTTCCATCTCTTACGTTTTGGACGATTATTGCCATTTTATTTTATATCATTTGTTTAATGCAAGTAACTTCATCTGATTTCAATCCATTTATTTACTTCAGATTTTAATGAAAATAAATCTTTCAAATATTATCGAAAAAACCCTTTGGGCCTTAGTCATCTTTTTGATGATGATTCCATTGATTCAAGAACGTTATTCTTATTGGGAATCTAGCCCCGAATTGGGTGGGTTTATTAGCAAAGCAAAGGATCCTTATTTTGGTATAAAAAAATATCTACGTGGAGATTTTCAAAAAGAAAAAGCAGACTATCTCAATCAAAATTTTGGTTTCCGAAATGATCTGGTTAGACTAAAAAACCAAGCGGATTACGAATTGTTTAACAAAGCAAATGCAAGAGACGTCATCATTGGGAAAGAAGATTATTTATTTGAAAAAAATTATTTACGTGCCTACACTGGATTGGATTTCATTGGAGAAAAAAAGATCAAAGAACAAGTTAGAAAACTAAGTATTGTTCGAGACAGACTCCGTTCTAAAAATACAGAAATTGTCATCATCCTCGCTCCTGGCAAAGGTACTTTTTTCCCAGAGTATATTCCAGATGAATATTTGGAACGCAAAGAAAAAAAGATCAATTCGGACTTTTGGAAAAAATCATTTGATGAAAAAAATATCCAATACCTTGATCTCAATCAATGGTTTCTTGGCATGAAAAATAAAAGTCCTTATCCTTTATATCCCAAAGGAGGCATTCATTGGAGCGAATATGGACAGTATCTTGCAGTAGATTCTATTATTAATTATATCGAAAATTTAAAACAGATTCAACTACCAAAACTTGTTCTTGATTCTGTTACCTATTCCTTAGCGAATAATAAAGGAGAAGAAATTGATATTAGTGCTGGCATGAATCTTTGGACTCCATTGTCCAATTTTCCATTGGGAGATCCGAAAATTCATTACGAAACAGATAGCTTAACTCAAAAACCAAAAGCCATTATTATCGCAGATAGTTATTATTGGGGATTATATCGACATAAGCTTTCTTCACACGTTTTTAATCCTGGTGAATTCTGGTTTTATAATCAAGAAATTTACCCTTCAGTAAAAGGAGTCGCCAAAAAATGTAAAACCGTAGAGATCATCCCAAAAGCCGAGCAACAAGATTTTATTTTTATTTTACAAACAGATGCGACATTAACCAACTTAGGCTTTGGGTTTATTGAACGACTTTATGAAGCATATGAAAAAAAAGTACCCTCGAAAAAAGAAAACGAGATTCGCAGTTATATTCAAAAGATAAAAAGCTCCCCTGAATGGCTTGAAAAAATCGAAAAAAAATCGAAAACATTTAACTTAAGTGTAGAAGAAATGATTCGAAAAGATGCCGAATATATGTATCAACAAAAACTAAAAAAGTTAAATAAAAAAGAGTACAACTAATCCTTATAATTCACCTTAAATTTTCTTCAGAGAGGCCTTATTTTTTTTAAATTTGTAAGCAGTTTGAAACTGCTCTTTTATCATTCCAAATTAAACTTACTAAAATATCAAATATGTCTAATCTAAATATTCAACATACCGTTAAAGAAAGATTTCTAAAATACGTTACCATTGATACACAATCAGATGCGACCTCTCCTACTTGTCCTTCGACAGAAAAACAAAAGGACTTAGGACGTTTACTCGTAGAAGAATTATTGGCCATGGGTATCAAAGATGCAGAAATGGATGAAAACGGATACGTGTACGGAACGATTCCATCCAACACAGAAAAACAAGTTCCAATCGTTGCTTTTTGTTCTCATATGGATACTGCACCAGATTGCAGCGGCAAAGACGTCAAACCATTAGTCCATCAAAATTATGATGGAAGTGATATTGTGCTTCCTGATGATCCAACTCAAATCATTAGTACCAAAGATCATCCTAAATTGAAAACCAAAATCGGTAATGACATCATTACTGCTAGTGGTACTACATTATTAGGTGCCGATAATAAAGCTGGCCTTGCAGAGATCATGGATGCTGCTCACTTTTTGATGACTCATCAAGAAGTCAAACACGGAACCATCAAACTATTATTTACTCCTGATGAAGAAATTGGCCGTGGTGTAGACAAAGCGAATCTGGAAAAATTAGGTGCAGATCTTTGCTATACCGTAGATGGAGAAGCACTTGGTTCATTGGAAGATGAAACTTTTTCAGCGGACGGTGTGACCATCAATATTCAAGGCGTTAGTGTTCATCCTGGTTTTGCAAAAGACAAAATGGAGAGTGCCATTAAAATTGCTGGCGATATTATCAGTCGCTTACCCAAAGATCGACTTTGTCCTGAAACAACAGCTGGAAAGGAAGGTTTTGTTCATCCTACGAAGATCGAAGGTATGCTCGAAAAAGCAAGTATCTCCTTCATCATCCGAGATTTTACAGATGAAAAATTATTGTCGCATGAAGCGGAATTAAAAGCTATCATGGAAGATGTCTTAAAGGAATATCCAAATTCTAGCGCTGAATTTATTGTCAAAGAACAATATCGAAATATGAAAAAGATATTGGACAAACAGCCAGAAATTGTTGAATATGCCGAAGAAGCGATTAAACGTACCGGAATTACTCCGATCAAATCAAGTATCCGTGGAGGAACTGATGGCTCTCGATTATCTTACATGGGTTTACCCTGTCCTAATATCTTTGCAGGAGAACATGCTTTTCATTCCAAACACGAATGGGCTTCCGTTCAAGATATGAAAAAAGCGGTCGAGATGATTGTCAATATTTGTATAATCTGGGAGGAAAAAGCTTAATGCCTTTGGAATGATTGAATGCAAGAATATTTGAATTTTGAATGGCCTTCTTCTTCGATATACACGAAAGAAGGCCATTCCAATATTCTCCCATTCAACATTCAATTATTTAAAAGGGTACTGCTTTAGCATAAAAGGTTTTCAATTTTTTAGCTTCTTTTTCCCAGACAAAAACTGGCGCGGCTTTTTCACAATTGAGCTGAAGTTCTTGATAAAGCGTTTGATTATTGAGTAATACTTTAAGCGCTTTAACTACAGTCTT
This sequence comes from uncultured Saprospiraceae bacterium, assembly GCA_964441245.1. Classification (GTDB taxonomy): domain Bacteria; phylum Bacteroidota; class Bacteroidia; order Chitinophagales; family Saprospiraceae; genus JALZUU01. Next base: position 4,666 of record CAYTVR010000200.1, read on the forward strand.
TACTTTTAAATCATCAATCAATAAAGCAACCTGATAGGAAGAATTAATGGATTGATATTCCGGAAAATTCATGTGAATGGCTGGCACATTTGCTTGAATATAATCGAATGTTTTATTCGCTAAGGAGTAATAATAATTCAATCCTTTGTTTTCCAAAAGATTGAGTCCGAGGTAAGCTTTTGCCGTCAAGGCTACCAAATCTCTTGGTTTTATATAGCCCAAAAAACGAACTTTATTGGTCACCTTTTTTTCTTCTGCTAAGTCCCTTAATGCATCAGACAAATCGCCCTCACCTGCCAACCACAATTCTGCTTCATCAATCTCTTGCATGGCGGAGATCACTGCTTCCAGACCTCTTCCCTCATTCAAAGCCCCTTGATAGAAAATGATTTTCTTTTCATTTTTCAAATCCTTTTCTTGGCTTGTCATTAGTATGTTTCGTTTAAAAGGAACATTGCGAATAACTTCGAAAGTAGTCCCATATTGTTTTTCAAAAATCTCCGCTATTCCTTTACCTACGGTATAACAATGTTGTAAACGAGGAATGGTTAAGCTTTCAATTTTTTTCCAAATCCTTTGAACCTTAGGCCGATTGATCACTTCCGGTAATTCCGAAAAATACTCATGCGCATCATAAATGCATGTTTTCTTTTTGTATTTAGAAATGTAAAATCCAGGTAAAATCGTATCTAAATCAATTGAGCAAATTGCATCAAACTTTGTGAAGATTAAAAAATAGAATAGACGTAAATTATATTCTAAATAAAATAACTTGCCTTTATCATTCCAACATTTAATGCGTTTTTGTTGATATATTTTGGGCTCTAAATCAATGGAAGAAGGACGTTCTCTTCCAACCAATAACACTTCGTAGCCCATTTCGACTAAACTAGTACAAATCCGAATCATACGTTGGTCGTAAGTCAAATCTGTCGTAACCGTACAAATTATTTTGGGCATTTATAATTTATAATTTATTTATCGTTCCAACACATTTTCCCATCCACAGCTTCTATAAATCCTTCGTCTACTAAAAACTCAATTGCTCTCAATACTTGATGCTCTCGATTAGCACCAAATGATTTTACTAAGTCATTTAGAGGCAAGGACTGTTGGTCAAGTAATCTTCGAATTTTTTCCTTGTAAGCTAAAAATTCTTCTTTCGTCAATTCCGTTTTTGTCCGTCCTAAACAAACATCACAGACATCACATTTCTCACTATCCTCTCCAAAATACTGCAATAATTGTTGGCTTCTACAAACCGCATTTTCCGCATAAGCGATCACACTTTTCATTTTTTGATAATGGCGATTTTTTCGAAATTCATAAATCTTTTTATCTAATGTTAAGTTTTCATTGATGACCCTTTCTTGAATAAAAACAATTTGCGGTTTATCTTTTTTGGGTTGATAGTCAATGATAGCTTCTTGTTTCATCCGTTCCAAAGCCTTGATTAAATCGCGGTTATCTAGATTTAAAAATTTCGCTAACTGTCGTTCATTTAAGGAGACAAAATGATTGAAAGCACCTTGATAAGTACGTAAAATAGTTTTGATGATTTTATCAAATTTCCTATTTCGTAATTGATAATCATAGAGTTCTTCCTTATTGACTAAAAATTGCAATTGAGAAGGAGTAAAAATCGATTCTGTCAAAACGATCCAACCCGACTGTTCCAGTATTTTCAAACTACTAAAGGTTGGTACCATTTCCAATTTATAGGTATCCGTAAAATCAGAAAGGTCAAAATCAAAACTCTCTCCTATTCCACTACCGGCAGCCAGTTGATAATAACTACTCAATGCCTGATAAACTTTTCTTACTTCTGTAAATGGTGGAAAAGAAAGGGAATAATTACGTTCTAACTTCAATCTATCTGCTTCATTATAGAGCAGTACAGCATAGGATTTTTCACCATCTCTACCAGCACGTCCAGCTTCCTGAAAATAAGATTCCAAATTATCAGGTGTATCCATATGGACTACAATTTTTACATCTGGTTTGTCAATGCCCATTCCAAACGCATTGGTGGATACCATAATTCTAATTTGATTACTGACCCAAGCATCTTGCTTTGCCGATCTGATTTCAGTACTTAAACCTGCGTGATAAAAATCTGCTGATATTTTTTTGCGTAATAAGAACTGAGCGATATCCTTTGTTTTTTTTCGAGAACGAACATAAATAATTCCTGATCCTTTGACCTTTTGTAAAATGTCTAGCATTTTCTCTGCCTTACTTTCTTCATTCAAAACTACATACGCTAAATTCGAACGAGTAAAACTATTCTGAAATACTTTTCCATCTTTAAAATCTAATTTTTCTTGAATGTCTTTTACCACCTCACTTGTTGCAGTTGCAGTCAGAGCTAACACCGGTGTATTGGGCATCCATTCTCTGATGTCTGCAATTTGTAAATAGGACGGTCGAAAATCATAACCCCATTGAGAAATACAGTGTGCTTCATCAATGGCCAACAAATTGACCTTCATTTTTTTTATCCGCTCTATGGCCAATTCAGACGAAAGTCTTTCAGGTGAAAGATATAATATTTTGGTGTTTCCATAAATACAATTGTCCAATGTACGATCGATATCCTTATAGTGCATTCCGGAATAAATAGCTGCCGCTGCAATATTTCGTTTTTGAAGATTCTGTACTTGATCTTTCATCAAAGCAATCAATGGAGATATGACAATACACACCCCTTCTTGACAAAGGGCAGGAACTTGAAAACAAATAGATTTACCACCACCTGTAGGCATCAGTGCAAGGGTATCCTTTCCGTTTAAAACAGACTGAATGATTTGATCTTGAGGTGTTCTAAAACTATGATATCCCCAAAATTTTTTAAGTGTATTAAGTGCCGTTGTTGCTTGCTCCAAAAGTTCAATTTTATAGAAAGGTCAAATTAAATAGTTCTATTGAGAAAAAGAAATTGGAACGTTTATTTAAATATTTATTTTGGAAATAAAAGATTGGAATCCTGCGAATAAGGAAAATACTAGGGTTGGAAAAAAGGGATTGATAAAGTTTGGTTGGATGAATCTCAATAAATCAAAAGGAATTTTCAGGAAATACAAAAAGCAGAAAATGTATTTCATTTTCTGCTTTTTGTTAATCAATAGATTTACGCTAAACTTTTCTTTAAAAAGCAGAATAATTTCCAGGTCCATTTCCAAGAGAAATAATTTCTGATATATTGAACGAAAAGGTCATTCCTGTAAACAAATATAAATCCTTTCTATCTGGATTTCCACGTTGCATTCCTACTGGATTTTCAAAATCATTCTGTCCTGTATATTCTGGAACTCGATAAGAAGCACCTGCCGCTGTTGGATTGGTTTCAGCTAATTGATCAATATCTGGATAAAGGCCACTTACATCATCTAAATAATCCGTAAATGTTTTTCTTATTCCAGCTTCAATTCCAATACTGCTATAGTCGGACACTCTGATCTCTAGACCAAAACCCATTGGAATAGAAAATTGAGTCAATTTATAAGGATCAACATTTGAATTGTCTAAATTTTGTCCTTCCGTACCCAGTGGTTGTAAAGCAGTCCAAGTTTCATCATAATAAGTCTCTGGACTAAATTGAAACAAAGCAATTCCGGTAAAAATATAAGGTGAAACTAATTTTGGTTCATCTACTAAAAAAGGCATTGGATTGAATTCAGCTTGAAGACTGTATTCATGTATTTTGGATCTAAAGCTGAGATTTCGTCCTCTTCTTCCATTATTTTCACCTGCTTTCGCATCACTACCAGAAATTTGTCCTTTATAAAAAGACGCTCTGACGGCTAAGAATTCCAAAAATCGATATTTTGCAAAAGCTCCAAAGGCAATTTTATTTTCTGTAGAAACATAATGGGTACTTTGTAAATCTCCTTGATAATTGGACATTCCTAAAAATACTCCTGCATCCAAACTTTGTGCTCTCATTTGACAGTTCATCAAAAATAGAAGGATGACGGTGGATATCATTTTCCTCATAACTATATTCGTTTTATCAAAAAAATACCAAGGGGGAATTATTAATTATAGTGGGAGATAAAGCAAATTCGAGGAGGGAAAAATTTAAATTTGACTTACATGTTTACAATAAATCAAATAGTATTCCAAAGTAATAAAGAAAACATTGAAACTCAATAGTTTTTTATTCACATTCAATTAATTATATATAAATAACTTGCTCGTTTTCAAGTTTATAGTAATAAAAAAAATCATTCAACTTGGTAGTTGAATGATTTTTTTAAAACAGTTACTTTATTTACTAAAATAGCCGTTTAAATGACATATAGTCCCTCTTTAAAAGGTAGGACAACCCGTATTTTTCCCTGACTTTCGTCGAAATCCAACCAATCCATTGTCCATAAAATTGTACGACACCGTAATGCCTCCAAAGATATACCAATCATTTACATCAGCTTTTCCTCTACTTTCTCCTGCTTCAATTGGAGCCCCTGATCTATTTGATAAAGCTGCAGCCAACTCACCTCTTGATTCCAAAAGAAGACCTTCTCCTACATAAGTAGTGCTGACATCATCGATATAATCCGTAAATGTCATTCTTAGGCCTGCTTCGAGTCCAATATTCCACGAATCATTCAATGCGTATTTTAGACCGCCGCCAAATGGTATGGCAAATTGGGTTAAATTATAAATCTCTCTCTCCGGAAATTCCGCCAAACCTTGACCTTCCGTTCCTAAAGGTTGTAATTCGATCCATTCATCATTCAATTCTGCTTTAGGATTGTATTTGAAAACAGCAATTCCTGCAAAAACATAGGGAGAAAATATCTTTTCTAGATTATAAGGCTGGTAACCAAGTATATTGAATTCACCTGTCAATCCAAATTCAAAAATATTAGATCTAAAACTTAGATTTCTTCTATTGCGATTCTCTAATTTAGAATTAGCATCACTTGAAGTTAATGTGCCATAGTTAAAGGTCAGTCGTGCTGCAACATAGTTATTAATATTATATCGAGCAAAAGCTCCAAAGGCTGGACGTGTTTCTTGTAACTTCTTGGCTATAGAACTATGGGAAAGATCTCCTTCATAAGCAGAGGCTCCTACCATTATTCCAACTTCTGTATGTTGACTAAAACCTATGAATGGAGATAATACCAACATCAATGCGAACAATTTCTTCATGATACTCATTTAATTTCAAGTTGATTTGTACTAAGTAAGGCTTGTTTTTCTTCTGTTTGGACGCTGAATATATCTTTGGTAACGTTAATATTACTGTTCAAATTATCATTACACTCAGAATTATCCTTTTTTTCATTATTACTTAACAAAAACCAAACCTTTTAGCTCTTTAAGCTCTAATCTTTCTGTTACCTCACAACAAAAATGGTGATTTTTACATTAAACCAAATATAATGTTTTAATTTTGTAAGTCTTCAACTTAAAAACATTAATAATATTTAATTGTAAGTCATTAATCCATCAAATTAAATGGATTTGGTGGGGCTTATCTAAAATCAAATAAAATTAAGAATATGAAAAGCAGTGTATTAACTTTTACATTTTTTCTAGCTATTTCGTTTAGTGTTTATGGTCAAGACCAGGCACCAGAAAATTGGTTCAATCTGGACAAGGGTACAGATAAAGTAGCAGGTGTAAGTACGGAAAAAACTTATGCTGATTTATTAAAGGGTAAGGACTCTGAAACAGTCATTGTGGCAGTCATTGATTCTGGTGTTGATGCGGAACATGAAGATTTAAAAGAAGTGATGTGGATCAATGAAGATGAAATTCCAGGTAATGGTATTGATGATGACAAAAATGGTTATATCGATGATATTCATGGCTGGAATTTTATCGGCGGTAAAGACGGAAAAAATGTGAGTAATGATGCCTTAGAAATTACTCGATTAGTTGCTCATTACAGCAAAAAATATGATGGGAAAGATGTTAATTCTTTATCAAAAAAAGAGAAAAAAGAATATAAAACTTACGAAAAACTAAAAGAAAAAGTTGAGAAAAAACGAACGGAATTAATGGAACAAGGGGCTGGTTATATTGTCTTCTCTGAAGGACTTCAAGGAGTCAAAAAATCAATCAACAAAGAAGAAATCACAGAAGAAGATCTAATGAATTTTGAAAGCGATAATCCCGAGGTCCTTGGCGTAGCGCAAAGAGTTGCAGCGGTCATGAAGCAACAAGGGATGACTTTTGCCGAGCTTGAAAAAGAAATCAAAGGTGGTGCTGATTACTTTAAAAACTCTCTTGATTATATGTATAATGTAGACTTTGATCCAAGAGCTGAAATCGTTGGTGATAATTATTCCGATCCTAATGAACGAAATTATGGAAACAATGATGTAAAAGGACCAGACGCAAGTCATGGTACACACGTTGCAGGTATCATAGCTGCAGTGAGAACCAATGATGTGGGGATTAAAGGTGTAGCAGATAACGTAAGAATTATGTCTATCCGTGCTGTCCCTGATGGTGATGAGCGAGATAAAGATGTCGCAAATGCTATTTTTTATGCGGTTGATAATGGTGCAACAATCATCAACATGAGTTTTGGAAAAGCATATAGTTGGGACAAAAAAATAGTAGACAAAGCCATGAGATATGCTCAAAAAAATGATGTCTTATTGGTGCATGCAGCCGGTAATGATTCTAAAAATACAGATACTGAAACTAACTTCCCGATCGATAAATATGTCAAAAAAGGTGGCCTTTTCAAACCTAAAAGAACTAAAAACTGGATGGAGATTGGTGCACTATCTTGGAAACCTGGTGAAGATGCCGTTGCAGGTTTTTCCAATTATGGAAAAGAAAATGTAGATCTTTTTGCTCCAGGTCATCAAATTCTATCAACTACTCCTGAACAAGGCTATAAAAAATTTAGCGGAACGAGTATGGCAGCGCCAGTTGTCGCAGGTGTTGCGGCAATGATCCGTTCTTATTTTCCTTCCTTAAAAGCAAGTCAAGTGAAAGAGATCTTGATGGAAAGCGTGGTTCTTCAAACTCAAAAAGTTAAAAAACCGGGCCATGAAGATGGGGATACTAAAGTTAGTTTTAGTGAACTTTGCAAAACTGGTGGAGTGGTCAATGCCTATAAAGCGGTTATGCTTGCTGCAAATACTAAGGGTAAGAAAAAGAAAAAGAAGAAAAAAAATGTGATCAGACCATAATTGAAGAAGAAAGAATCAAAATACAAGAGGCCCACAGTCACTATGATTGCGGGCCTCTTGTATTCTATAAAATAGTTCTTTGACAAATCTGTATGTCATATTCAACGTTTCCTTTGGTCGCTTTTTTATCTCACTCTATGAATGTCCATACATGCGTACGTACAAGATTTGTCGAAGAAGGATAAAATTTGATCACATGATAACCACATCTTGAATATACTCCTCTCCTAGCTCCTCATTGATCATCTTTTTGATTTTTTCTTTGCCAAAGGCTAGTTCTTGTTTTAATGGAGCTGATTCGATGGTCACAAATAATTTATTTCGCCGAACGGTTATTTGCTTGGTGTATTTATTAATACTTGGCCCCATCATCGTTTGCCACAATGTTTTTACTTTGGTTTGATTAAGCTTAGGTTTCAGTTTTTTGGAATTCATCATTTCCTTGAGTACCTCACTGATTTTCTGATCGTTATGTCTTTTCATACTTAAGCTTTTTTTTCTATTAATTTATTTCAAAACAGTCAAACGACCTGTTTCTACTTTATATTGGAGATAGGATGAATCAAATCTTTTGATGATGTCTTCTAATCTGTTTTCATGGGTATCCGTAATACAAACTTGCCCAAATTTCCGTTCCAACAACAAGCCAATGAGTTGTTCTACTCGATATCGATCCAGTTTGTCAAAAATATCATCTAGTAATAAAATGGGTGCAATATCTTTTTGCTTTCGCAAAATTTCAAACTGAGCTAACTTCAAAGCCAATACAAAAGACTTGAGTTGACCTTGCGAGGCAAAAGTTTTAAGCGCACCTCCATTGATAGTAAAGATAAGATCATCTTTATGAATTCCTACTGTACACCTCTGTAAAATTCGATCTTTATCTTCAGCTTGCTTCAACAAATCTTGAAAAACCTGTTTCTTAAGCTGAGACTTATAAACACAATTCACTTCTTCAGCCTTTCCTGAAATCACCTGATAGTAATCATGAAATATGGGTATGAATTCCTTTAAAAAATTCTGGCGCGCTTCAAAAATGAAATTGGCCGGTCCAATCATTTGCTCGTTATAGGTATCGATCAATGCCCCATTATAGCCCCCCATTTTACCAAATTGTTTGAGTGCAGCATTTTTTTGTCGTAAAACTTTGTTATAACTCAATAGGTTTTCCAAATAATTTCGATCCAATTGGACTAAACTATTATCCATAAATTTACGACGGCCTTCACTTCCTTCTGAGGCCAATAAAGTATCATCTGGGACAATCATAACGACAGGAATCAAACCGATGTGTTCCATCAGTTTTTGATACACAACGTCATTTCGCTCTATATCTTTCTTTTTTCCTGGGATCACTTTGGCAACAATCTTTTCCAACTGTTTCTTCGTTTGAAAATGACCTTCTAAACGGAAAAAAGGCGCTTTATGTCGAATCACTTGTCGATCTCGGATACCAAAATTACTCTTGCACATACAGAGGTAATAGATGGCATCTAGCAAATTGGTTTTTCCCATTCCATTTTTACCCACAAAACAATTCAAACGATTCGAAAGCTGAACCGTAGTTTTTTCGTAGTTTTTAAAATTGGTCAATGTGATTTTCTCCAAATGCATGGCCGCAAATATAGTTCTAAGTAGTGGAAGGAGTCCTAAATTATGAACAAAAATAAATCTTTGTTTTCCGCGTAAGGGATAGTAGGTGTTGTCTGAACCCCGCCGCTAGGGAAACCGTAG
>CAYTVR010000201.1:0-13531 GCA_964441245.1 uncultured Saprospiraceae bacterium
CTTATCTAAAGTTAGCTGAAAAAGGGGAAGTGTTTTATAAATGTGGCCCTGATGCTCCAGAAAATTTCTTGTCCTATTATGCATTTGATGGAGACTTTGCAAGCGATGGATATAAGGATAATTTGGTGAAAAAATGGACTGCACATTTGGATGATTGGAAGCAAGGTGATCCAACATGGGGAGATGGAAAAGGTAAAGAGATTATTGGCGCCATTAATTATTTGGCATCAAAAGGTATGAACGCCGTTTCTTTTTTAACCAACAATATAGAAGGAGACGACCGAAATGTGTTTCCATATATTGATTACGATACTTATGATCGTTTTGATTGTTCGAAACTGGATCAGTGGGAAATTGTATTTGAACATGCACAAGGTCTTGGAATATTTTTACACTTTAAAACTTTGGAAGCTGAAAACCAGGGATTATTAGATGCCGGTGCAGTAGGAGGATTAACAAAATTATATTATCGAGAGTTAATTGCCCGTTTTGGACATCATTCAGCATTGAACTGGAATTTATGCGAGGAAGTTGGAGACTGGTGGACCTATGATCGTTATCCAGCGATACCTTTGGATGAATTTCAACGCCGGGCATTGTCTGAATATATTTATAGTGTTGATGCCTATCATCATCATATGGTCATTCACAACGGTCATTGGTTTGCTCCAATGTATGGGGACCAATCAAAACTTACAGGTGCTTCTTTACAAACTAACAAGGCTGATTTTACTAATGTACATTCAAGGGTTATAAAGGTGTTGAAAGAGGCTAAAGCTGCCGGAAAAGTATGGGCGGTTGCTTGTGACGAACCAGGTGATGCAACTCATTCATTGATAACAGACGAAGAAGATCCCGAACATTTTGATGCGCGTACCAATGGATTGTGGGGAGCCATGCTTGCAGGTGCTTGGGGGACAGAATGGTATTTTGGATACAAACACCCGCACTCTGATTTAACCTGTCAGGATTATCGCTCACGGGATAAGTTTTGGGATATGGCTAGGATCTGTTTAGACTTTTTTGCTAAAAATAATTTACCTGTTGATAAAATGACGAATACGGATGACCTTATTTCTAACAAGGAAGACTATTGTTATTCTTTAGAGGGAGACACTTACGTTATATTGTTAAAGAAAGGTGGAGAGGCTAGCTTGGATTTAAAAAACAATACTGGGTCATTTTCTATAAAATGGTATGATCCACGAAATGGCGGAGAATTACAAGAAGGCAAAATAAAATCGGTTCAAGGTGGAAGCAAACAGTCTCTAGGAAATCCACCACAAGATATTGAAAAGGACTGGGTGGTATTGGTTCAGAAAATGTAGAGAACAAAAATTGATGGGTGTTATCTCGTTTTCTAATTTTTTGAATATCACCTTTCCAAAATAAAAAAAATGAGTTTTAATAATCAATCCATCGGAACTTATCAAGCGAAGTCTAGTCGGTATGATCAAATGCAATATCGCCGTTGTGGAAAGAGTGGTCTTTTATTACCTGCCATCTCGATTGGGTTGTGGCATAACTTCGGTCATAGTGACGACTTTTCCAATGCTCGAAAAATTTTAAGAACGGCTTTTGATTATGGAGTAACTCATTTTGATTTAGCGAATAATTATGGACCTCCTTATGGCGCGGCGGAAGAAAATTTTGGACGTATCCTAAAAAAAGATTTTCTACCTTATCGAGATGAATTAATTCTTTCTAGTAAAGCGGGCTATGATATGTGGCCAGGGCCTTATGGCAATTTTGGTTCCCGTAAATATTTAATGGCAAGTCTTGACCAAAGTTTAAAGAGAATGGGCGTTGATTATGTTGATGTTTTTTATCATCATCGACCAGATCCTGATACGCCTCTTGAAGAAACAATGAAAGCCTTAAGCGATATTGTTCAGCAAGGAAAGGCACTCTATATTGGTGTCTCTAATTATCCTGCTAAGTTGACTAAAAAAGCTGCCGAGATACTTCAGAATATGGGCACCAAATTACTCATCCATCAACCTAAATATAATATGTTTGATAGATGGGCCGAAAAGAAATTGTTAGTGGAGTTAGGTCGGCAAGGAACTGGAGCGATTGCTTTTTCACCACTAGCTCAAGGATTGCTTACTTCTAAATACCTAAAGGGAATTCCCAAAAAATCAAGAGCTATCAAAGATGGCAGGTACCTTAAAAAAGATCATATCACCAAGGTGCTACTTCATAAAGTAGAAGCATTAAATACTATTGCTCAAGCAAGAGGTCAAAGCATGGCACAGATGGCTATTGCTTGGTTATTAAAAGATGAACGGATAACATCGGTATTGGTTGGTGTAAGTTCTCCAAAACAAATGATCGATAATGTGAAGACCGTAGACAACCTATCTTTTTCTAAAAATGAGTTAATTGAAATTGAAAATATCCTTCTGCATGATTAGAATTTATTCTATTTTTCTATTTTCACTAGTCCTATTTTCCTGTAATCAGGAAGAACAAGTTTTATCAAGAACTAGCGATTTTAATTTCGATTGGAAATTTTCGTTGGAGGAACATGAAGATGCCTGGAAGTCTGATTTTAACGATGATAATTGGAGGGCTTTAAATTTACCGCATGATTGGGTTGTTGAAAATTCGATGGATCCTAATTTTGAATTTTGGCAAGCCACCGGGCGAATTCCAGGAAAAGGAATCGGATGGTATCGTAAAAAATTCATCAACCAAGCAACGGAAGATGAAGTCACTTATATCCTTTTCGATGGGATGTATAATAATGCTACAATTTGGATAAATGGAAAACAATTGGGATTTCATCCTTATGGGTATTCTCCGTTTTATTATGATTTAACGCAGTACCTCAATCGCAATGCTCAGGAAAATGTTATTGTAGTTAAAATTGATCATACCCGATATGCAGATAGTCGCTGGTATACGGGTGCGGGGATTTATCGAAATGTCAAATTGATTACAACAAACAAATTACATGTTTCCGTATGGGGAATGTTTATTACTACTCCGGAAGTCTCATCTGAAACAGCCAAAGTAAAAGCTAGGATTAAAATAGAAAACCATTTTCAGGAAGCTAAAAATGTGATCTTGAATACCTCGCTTTTTGGACCAGATGGCAAGAGGGTAGCGCAACAAAAAGAAGAAATTTTAATTGAAAAAGAAAGCGAAATTACACAAGTTTTTAATATCCAAAATCCTTCCTTATGGGATATTGAAAATCCCCATTTGTATAAAGCAATTAGTACCATTCTGATCGATGGAAAAGAAGTAGATAGTTATGAACAAACTTTCGGTATTCGGTCAATCCGTTTTGATGCCAATAAAGGATTTTTTCTCAATAATAAAAACACGAAAATAAAAGGCGTTTGCCTTCATCATGATGGAGGACTCGTTGGAACCGCAGTTCCGAAAGGAGTTTGGAAAAGAAGATTGAAGACTTTAAAAGAAGCAGGTTGCAATGCCATTCGATCTGCTCATAATCCAGCATCTGATGAGTTTTTGGATTTGTGTGATGAAATGGGCTTTTTGGTACAAGATGAATTTTTTGATGAATGGGATAATCCAAAAGATAAGCGTTTCAATATGAATCAAAAAAGTGTACATGAGGAAACGCAAGGTTATGGACAATATTTTCAGAAATGGGCTGAACAAGATCTTAAAACTACGATGTTATCCCATCGCAATCATCCCAGTATTATTCAATGGAGTATCGGAAATGAAATCGAATGGACCTATCCAAGAAATCAAGCGGCTACTGGTTTTTTCAACAATATGAATTGGTCGGGTAATTATTTTTGGTCGGAACCTCCCTTTGCTCCAGCGAAAATAAAAGAGATGCTAACCACATTACCCAAAGAAGAATATGATATTGGATTAACGGCCCAGAAACTAGCGAAATGGACTAAGCAATATGACACCACTAGATATGTCACCGCCAACTGTATATTACCTTCTGTGAGTCACCTCAATGGATATGTGGATGCCTTGGATATGGTGGGATATAGCTATCGTCGTGTGCTGTATGATTATGGTCATAAAAATTATCCAGAGGTTCCTATAATGGGAATGGAAAACGTTCCTCAGTTTCATGAATGGAAAGCGATTATGGAAAAGGATCATATCGCTGGTACTTATTTGTGGACTGGTGTTGATTATATGGGAGAGGTTAGAGCAGCTTATCCCGCTAAAACAAATGGAAGTGGCATATTGGATTTAGCCGGTTTTACCAAACCAGCTTACCACATGTACAAAACACTTTGGTCGGACGAATCGCATATTTTTATGACGACCAATATTTATGATCAAATAAAATACAATGGGAAAAGATTGTATAAAATTAACTCAGGTTTGGAAGTTGAAGAATATACCTCAGATGCTTGGAAGCATTTTGTTTGGGGTTGGCAAAGCGTCAATGAACATTGGAATTACAATTTAAACGATACGGTCATCGTCGAAGTGTTTACCAATTGTGCTCAAGCCGAATTGTATTTAAATGATCAATCACTTGGTGTAAAAAATAAAGCTGATTTTGAAGATAATATTTTAAAATGGGCGGTGCTTTTTAAACCAGGAGAATTAAGTGTAAAAGGTATTCATGAAGGAAAAAAACAGGTGAGTTTTAAATATGCGACTGCTGGTGATGCGACTGCGATTCATACGACTATTGACAAAAAAGAATTGATCGCGGATCATTATGATGTGGCGCATATAGTAGTGCAATTGTTGGATGAAAAAGGAAACCCAACTCATGATAACCGCTTAATCGAATTTGAAGTAAATGATGGATTGCGAATACTTGGGGTCGATAATGGTTCTTCTAACAATTCGCAAGATTTTCAGGCTCAGCAAATCGAAACCCATAAAGGTCGAGCTTTATTAATGCTACAATCAAAGGACAAAATAGGGGAAGCAGTTATTAAAGTAAAAAGTAAAGGAATGCTGGATCAACAAATATTGATAGACATTCGATCGAGTAAATAGAAATTGAATAACAATTAATTACCAATTCAAAAACACCATTCCAAAACCACAGATCAAAATGACCAATCCACTTAATAATCCCATGTATTTTTCTAGCCACTGAAATTGGAAAAACTGTATGCTAAAATAACCTAAAAGTACCATCATGACCATTATGGTTAAGGTCACCATTAGATATACGACAACCAGTACGATGACTTGATCAAAGGACTGTTCAACTGTTGGATAAAACAAAAGGGGAATCAACGGTTCGCTTGGTCCTAAAGCAAAAATGAAGAACATCACCCACGGAGTTACCTTAAATTTTTCGTCAGGCATGACGATATCTCCATCTTTGTGTTCATACACTAAAATCTCAGCATCGCTATTCACTTCAAAATGTTTATGCGTTTTATTTTTCTTTAAATTGTAGATGCCCCATAGGGTATAAGCGATGCCAAATAACAATAACATCCAAGCAGCCCAGTTTCCACGGGTGGATTCGATCAAATCAAATTGTGTCAAGGTGTAACCAACTCCAATGCCGATTAGACCAATTAAAATGGAACTTAATACATGCGCGCAACCACAAATAATGGTCCAAAATAGGGTCTTTTTTAAAGTCCATTTTCCGGATTTAGACAAGGCAATAAAAGGTAAATAATGATCAGGGCCAGTTAAAGTATGAATCATACTTATGCCAATAGCAGAAGAAACTAAAAGTAAAAAACTACTTTCCATTATCTTCCTATTTCTCTTTTAAGTGTTTCGACAAGGAGGTTGGTGATCCGATATAAATGTTCGCCTCCGTTTGCTAACATTTTTATGATCAATCCATTGATAGGAGCTTGGGAGGTACCAAATTCGATGTCATCAAATTGATTTAGCATCGCATCAACTTTTGTTTTGATCTGTTTAATATCAATTTTTTCATCGATAAAAAACACACTTCCACTATGTGAAAAATTTTCTAATTGACCAAGGCCTGTTGGCATTTGCAATTGGGGTTGAAACCAAATATGTTCAATGATTTTTGGAATACCATTTTGGTAAATAGTAGTGCGATTTTCAAAGGAATGATAATCAAATGACTCCCCATTTAGTTTTCTACCACAACTAAATAAATCACTCCAAATAAGTGCTGCACCTTCTGATAGGTGAATATCATTTTTAGTTGAAAAATTAGAATTTTTATGAGGAACTGTGGGGTGGGGGACGTATTGAAAGTAGCTATCTCGTCCCACCTTGATAGTCGTGTTTTGAACCGCCGAAGTTTTCATGTTGAAAATGCGTTGGTAGGATTGCGTGTTCAATGCCAATGCACAATGATCTTTAACATCTATCTCAAAAGTATAAGCATCTCCATCCAAGATGCCAGGCGATGAACTCATGAGCATTAATTCTAAACAAGGCTTACTTTTATCTTCTCTAATATCCATTACTTTAAATGGATTAGAAGTAAAGCATTCCTTCAAATAGGTAATACCGTTTCTATTAAAAGTATTGATCGCAACTTTGGAATTCATTTCAATAATATTGGTTCTTCTACCGATTCAAATAAAGCATATTTTTTGATCCATCCAATGACCTGTTCCAAACCAGTCCCGTCAAATAAATTGGTAAATACAAATGGTTTTCCATTACGCATTTTTCTGGAATCTCTTTCCATCACACTCAAATCTGCTCGAACATATGGAGCCAAATCAATTTTGTTGATAATAAGCAAATCGCTTCTGGTGATTCCCGGTCCACCTTTTCGTGGAATTTTATCTCCTTCTGCAACATCAATTACAAAGATGGTTAAATCCGCCAAATCTGGACTAAAAGTAGCCGATAGATTATCTCCTCCACTTTCAATAAAAATTAACTCCACATCAGGAAAACGGTTCGCCAATGTATCTACTGCTTCCATGTTCATACTGGCATCTTCGCGAATAGCCGTATGCGGACAACCACCCGTTTCCACCCCAATAATTCGCTCTGGAGCAAGCAAACTATTTTTTGTCAAGAATTGTGCATCTTCTTGAGTGTAAATATCATTGGTCACCACAGCGATACTATAATCTTTGTTTATCGCTCGGGTAAGTCTTTCAATTAATGCAGTCTTTCCTGATCCGACCGGTCCGGCTACACCAATTTTTATGTAGGTTCTTTCTTTCATTTTTTATGACATATATAGTCTAGAGTATAAATTTTCATGTTGCATTGCTCTGATATCGAAGCCGATAGAACATAAACCTAGCTTGGATTCGTCAGGTTGTTCTAAAGGAGTAATTAGCTGATTGATTAAAGGCATTAATTTAAAAAGTATTCGCTGTCCAGCTTGTTGTCCTAATGGAATTAGCTTGACGCAATTCGTTGCAAAAGCCGTTGCTGTATTATAGTAAAAGCCTGTTAAGGCGGCTTTTTTGTCTAGCGTTAAAGCATGTGCAATTACGGCAAACACGATACAATAATGTCCATGCAGTTGTTTGCTTTTTATTTTTTCATGGAGTGATTGGATATTTTTATTGGTATCAAATTCTTGAAAAACCTTAATCAATCTGAGTCCTAATTTCTGGCTAGCTATTCTAATTTCAGATGGGAGTTTTGTGGCATTACAATGGTGGTCTAGATAAGTTACTCTTGCCCAATCTTCATTTTCAATTGCATCATAAGCAAGGGACAAATAACTCGCATCATTATAAAAAACACTTTGCGATAGCATATTTTCGATAAATCGTAAAGCAGAATTTTCATCCTTAATTATACCGTTTTGAACGTAGGTTTCTAATCCGTTCGAATGAGAAAATCCGCCAATAGGTAGGGCAGGATCACTCAAGTGTAATAAATGTAGTAATGATGAATTCACGATTGGGTTAATTGCATGATTTTGGTAAATAAACCTTTGTTGCCGCTATGTGGAGCAACCGTCGTTCTTAAAGGCTTTAATAGTTTTCTTTCTTCTATTTTAATGACATAATTTAAGGCTTCAAAATATCGAGACAGCGGTTTGTCATAAGCGACCATCAACTCATTTCCTTCCATAAATAATGGCAGATGGCGGTTACCAATTTCATAACAAGCCGCTGCTAAAGTTTGCATCTCTTTTGCTTGTATCACTAAACATTTACAAGGTATGATCTGAACAATGCCGAGATGAGTAGAAGTTTCATATAATATATCACCTTCCTGAAAATTTGGGTTTTCGTTTAAAAATTTAATTTGAAGTGAGGTTCCATTTTGAGAAATTTTATGTGATATTCGTTTGTGTACTTCAAACCATTCAAAGGAGATGTTATCCAAGGATTTATCTTGGATTTCATAAGAAGAAATATGACCTATTTTTTTATAGACTTTCATGGATAATTCTCTAAAATAAAAAATACCGTTGAGCCAAAGGAACTTCAGTTGCTGGTTCACAAGTAATGACTTTACCATCTACTTTTACCTCATAATTTTCTGGGTTCACTTCGATGTTTGGTGTTTTGTCATTGTGAATTAAATCTTTTTTAGAGATATTTCTACAATTAGAAACAGCGACTAATTTTTTCTTTAGGCCATACCGTTCTTGAATACCCAACTCTAATGAAATGGCAGAAACAAAAGTAAGTGAGGTGTCAGTTAACGCCTTTCCGAAAGCGCCAAACATCGGTCGATACATTACTGGTTGAGGTGTTGGAATAGACGCATTTGGGTCACCCATTTTCGCCGCAGCGATCATACCGCCTTTCAAAATCAACTCTGGCTTAACGCCAAACATGCTTGGTTTCCACAAAATAATATCTGCTAATTTTCCTGCTTCTATAGAGCCAACATGCGTTGAAATACCATGCGCAATCGCAGGGTTAATGGGGTATTTAGCGACGTATCTTTTTACTCTAAAATTATCATTGCCTTGATCTTTGTCTTCTTGCAATGGACCTCTTTGAACTTTCATTTTGTGAGCCGTTTGCCAAGTTCTTGAGATCACTTCTGATACTCGTCCCATCGCTTGCGAATCACTACTCATCATACTAAATACACCTTCGTCATGGAGAATATCTTCTGCAGCAATTGTTTCAGGTCTAATCCTTGAATCCGCAAAAGCAATATCCTCTGGAACGTTTTTATCTAAGTGATGACACACCATCAACATATCTAAATGTTCTTCAATGGTATTCACCGTGTAGGGTCTTGTTGGATTAGTACTGGAGGGTAAAATATTTGGATACATGGCAGCCTTGATAATGTCTGGGGCATGTCCTCCACCAGCGCCTTCTGTGTGGTAAGTATGAATTGTTCTACCATTGATCGCTTTGATGGTGTCTTCCAAAAATCCACCTTCATTTAAAGTGTCGGTATGAATGGCGACTTGGACATCATATTTATCGGCCATCGTAAGAGAAGCATCAATGACAGCTGGTGTTGAGCCCCAATCCTCATGGATCTTCAAACCCAAAGCGCCGGCTTCAACTTGCTCTTGCAAAGGTGCTAAAGAGGCACAATTTCCCTTTCCCATATATCCTAAATTCATAGGAAAAGCTTCTGAGGAAGCTAGCATTTTTTCTATATTCCAAGCACCTGGTGTTACCGTTGTTGCGTTGGTGCCATCTGCTGGACCAGTTCCACCACCAAGCATGGTTGTAATGCCACTATATAATGCATGCTCAATTAATTGAGGACAAATAAAATGGATGTGACTATCAATTCCGCCAGCAGTTGCAATGAGTCCAGCTCCTCCATGTACTTCGGTAGAAGCCCCGATGATCATGTTAGGTGAAATGTCATCCATCGTATCTGGATTTCCTGCTCGTCCAACACCAACAATTTTTCCATCCTTGATACCAATATCTCCTTTGATAATTCCCCAATGATCAATGATCATCACTCCAGTAATGACAAAATCGAGGACTCCTTCTTTACGAACGGCTCTTGAGGATTGCGCCATACCATCTCGAATGGTTTTTCCTCCTCCGAATTTAATTTCATCGCCATAAACTGTAAAGTCCTTTTCTATTTCTATAAATAATTCTGTATCGGCCAGTCGTACTTTATCGCCGACGGTTGGGCCATACATATTGGCGTATTTAATTCTATTGATTTCCATGCTTATTTTTTAGTACACTACAATAAATTTATTAAATGTTTCGGCTATGTTTTAATGGTAATTTTGAATGGGCTTTCTATCGCGAGACCCACGTTTGAAGTCCCATTCAATTATTCAAAATTGCTCTTTTTGAAAGACAATAAAATTTAGATTACAAAGTGTTTAGTCTTTGTTTGTAAATTTTTTGATTCGTTCTAAGATTAATGCTTTGTCTTTTTCTAGATCTAGTCCATTAATCAAATTACTAAATCCAATAATTTTTCGGTTTCCACCAAAAGCGACTAATTCTATTTCCTTTGATTCACCAGGTTCAAATCGAACGGCTGTTCCTGCAGGAATATTCAATCGCATACCTAATGCTTTCGCTCTATCAAAGCGTAGATTTCTATTGATTTCAAAAAAATGAAAATGAGAGCCGACTTGAACGGGGCGATCTCCAGAATTGACAACAGCAACTTTAGCAGTCGCTTTATTTACGTTGCACTGGATGTTTTTTTTCGATAAAATATATTCTCCTGGTGTCATCTTATTGGATTGTGAACGGTTACTAATTTAGTTCCATCGGGAAAGGTAGCTTCAATTTGGATGTCGTGAATCATTTCAGCAATGCCTTCCATTACATCTTCTTTGGTTAAAATGGTTGCACCAAAGTGCATTAGTTCAGCTACTGTTTTACCATCTCTTGCAGCCTCCATTAGCTCTGAAGAGATCAAGGCTATGGCTTCGGGGTAATTCAATTTTAAGCCTCTTTTTTTTCTCTTTATAGCTAATTCCCCAGCTAGATGCAAAAGTAATTTTTCAGTTTCTCTAGGTAATAAATGCATAAAATTATTTTTAAAATAAGCAGTAACTAAACTTGTTGGTTTAAAAATGAAGGCAAATAAACTTACCCAAACACCAAATATTATTAGTTTATTAAACTTACTTACATTAATATATTTTGAAATGTGTTTTTCAAAGTACTTATTATAAATACAGGATAAGTCATTTCTGTCATATCTTGAAATAAGTAGATGTGTAATAATTGAATTAAAGATAACTTTTTTGCTTTAATTTTCTAGAATTTTGGTAAATGATGCTTGAATACTTACTCTAATTGTGTGGGAATCTTAGAGTATAAATTGGGCAGGACGAATTATGCAGGTCGCTTCTGTTCAGAAACATAATTTGTTGACTCGATTTGATGCTGTTTTGACATTTATGTTGCCAAGGAGGTTATGACAAAACAATACAAATACGTATTGAATTTTGTATAGGTATTTTAAAACAACTTCTGTGTATTGAGTATGTTTGATACACTACCTGATGATTTTTATTGAACTAGATCCATACCGACAGGAAAGACACAAAAGGAACCCAACATAAAAGAAGGATTTTCTTTGTTACTTCCAATCCGTATGGATGTGATCAATAAAAAGACAGAAAGATTTATTTTAGTTGATCAATAAACAATTGGAAAGTCTCTAAATTTTTATTGAATTTTTCTCTGTATCCCAAATCGGTAATTACATTTTCTTTAAAGAAATGATTAAAAGATGGCAGATAGAAATCCGAAATAATTTGTGCGCCAAAATGTGGAAAAATTTCTAATGAAATTTTTAGTACATTATTCATAGGTCTTCGACTTGGGCTCGCTGATAGTAAAAACATTGGTTTCCCATCCCATATATTCATGGGCTTTTCCATAGGAATTCTTGAAAGCCAATCCCAAAGATTCTTAAAGGCAGAGGTATGTAGTCCGTTATATTCTGCTAATGAAATAATCAGAGCATCATGTTCTTGAATCAATTCATAAAACTTGGTAGCGTTTTCATGAATGCCACTTTCTTTTTCCAAATCAACTGAGTAAAGTGGTAATGCATAATCGTTTAGATCTGCAAGGGTTACTTCAACGTTTTCTAATTGACTTGCAGCAAAACCAGCAAATTTTTTATTAATGGAATGCTGGCTATTACTTGCGCCAAATGCTAATATTTTTTTCATGTTATAAATTTTATTTGATTCTTCGAAAAGCTTTGTGTGATAGACATTTGAAATTGAAATTCAACACTTTCGTTGTTCGCTTTTTCATTTCACTTTATGAATGTGTACGTATACAATTTATCGAAAAAAGTTTTATTTTTTTAGTAATGGTGATACACTTTGACCAATTACTTCAATAGATTGTTTCATTTGTTCATGCGATAAACCCACATCCATCTGAAAACTAAATCTTGAAATACCTCCCAAAGCTTTGCTATGCCGTATTATTTTTTCAGCAACTTCTTTTGGGCTACCTAAAACGATAGCTCCAGATTCGTCAATTTGATTTTCAAATTGTTCTTTTCGCATCGGTGCCCATCCTCGTTCCTTACCGACTTTGTCCATGGCCACTTTGTAACCAGGATAAAAATCTTCTATAGCCTTTTCTCGGCTTTCTGCCACATATCCAAATGAATGTAAACCAACTTGAAGTTGTTCTGACGCAAAACCAGCTTTTTCTCCCATCTTTCGATATAAATCTACTAGAGGACGAAATTTGTGGGTTTGTCCTCCAATGACAGCGACCATTAAGGGTAAACCTAAAGTTCCAGCACGGGCAAAAGATGCAGGAGTTCCACCCACTCCTAACCATATTGGTAAAGGCTTTTGTAGCGGCCTTGGGTAAATTGCTTGCTCCCGAAGTGGCGGTCGAAATATACCTGACCAATTAACAATTTCATTATCTCGAATCTTAATTAGTAATTCTAATTTTTCTGCAAAAAGGGCATCATAATCATTCAAATTATAACCAAACAATGGGAAGGCATCCGTAAACGAACCTCGCCCAGCTACAATCTCAGCTCGCCCATTTGAGATCAAATCTAAGGTGGCAAAATTTTGAAAAACTCGAACTGGATCGGCGGCACTCAATACGGTCACGGCACTTCTCAATCGAATATTATTGGTCTGTGCTGCGGCAGCCGCTAAAATCATTGTTGGTGCCGAGTCTAAAAAATCTTTTCTATGATGCTCTCCGATTCCGAAACAATCTATGCCCACTTTGTCTGCGAGTTCTATTCTTTCCAAAAGTTGGGCGATGGCATTAGCATCATCCTTTGCACCATTTATTTTATTATGCTCAGGAGATGCGGCAAAACTGTCTATTCCTATTTCCATGATTTTAGTTTTAATCGGTCAATTTTTTCCATGAACCATAAGAAGTAAATAACAATACTAATGCAACAAGAGCAGGAGCAAATTCCCCATCGTTGACCATGAAGTGAGCAAAAAAGGCTAATACGAAGTCAAAGAAAAAACCGGCATATGCCCATTCTTTCAAGGCTTTGGATTTGTTGGTCCAAATTGCAATTAAACCCAATATTTTGGCAATAGCCAATGGATAAATAATGTAAGTAGGATACCCTAATGCACTAAATGATTGACTGATCTCTGTATGGTTAAAAATGTACATTCCTGCTGATATCAACATGAGTGCTGATAGCAAAGCTGTACTAATTCGGTAAATCCATGTGTAATTTTTCATGATGTTATTTTTTA
>CAYTVR010000202.1:0-13517 GCA_964441245.1 uncultured Saprospiraceae bacterium
TCAAAGAGAAGAAGCCAATAAGTTTTTTTTGACAAGCGTTTTGCTGACTTTTGGGCGAATGCAAAAGTTAGTCGCCGAAGGCCAAACAAATCCCCTATTTGAGCAAACAATCGTGGATACTCGACGCAAAGCATCGGAGAATTCTTTAGATTAAAGGTGCTTGGTTAAAAGCAAAAATGATGCTAGACAAGTAGTCTATTTTATAAAATTAATAAAAAACAGATTTCCAAAGTAGTGTTTATTTAGAAATTATTAATTTTTTAAATTGCGATTCTCCATTTTCAAGGTTGATTCTAACGAAATGCGTTCCAGACTGAGCATCCGTTAAATCCAATCGAATCGTGTGCAAACCTTTGATTAAATTCGTCTTTTTTTCAAAAAGAATTTTTCCCATTGCATCATAAACACTCACTGATGCTTTTTGAGCTTGCGGAGAAACGATTTTCAAATCAGTATGATTTTCTGTGACCGGATTGGGTGCAAAATCTTTGATATTAGTTGCTCCTTCAGTAGTATAAACCAAAGCCAAGACCGCTGAGTTTTCAGACCGACCATCATAGTCCATTTGTTTTAATCGATAATAATAAGTCTCATTGCCTTTAATATCGCGATCTTCAAATCTATAGTTGATCGATTGAACAGAATTACCAGCACCCTCTACCCAACCAATTTTATGAAAATTACGACCATCCGTACTTCGTTGTATTTCAAAACCTTCATTGTTTTGCTCAGAAGCAGTTTCCCATAAAAGATGGATGGATTGATCAATAATTTCTCCTTTAAAAACAGATAGTTCCACAGGGAAAGAGCCACATGTACCTACAGTAATGGACGGAATAGTTGCCGTAGTCGCATCTGCTATTCCAAATTCACCTATCGTAGCACTATCATTTGCATCGTCATGAATAATTTCTACAAAACCCAGTTTATCATCTTTTAGAAATCCTAATATACCCGTTCCTAAAGCATCCCAACCGCCTAAACCATTATCATAATCAATAAAACCATATGAAATAAAAGTTAAACCACAGGCAGGCCCCGTACATGCTCCTCCACAACCTGAACGAGGAACCGTAGTTACATCTGCTGCGGTAATAGTTGCTCCATCAGCAATAGGATTAAAGTAAACAAATGCACCTGATGTCTCACCACTAAAAGTCATTCCTGGTGAGAATACTCTTAATACAGTTCCCCCAGCTACTGGTCCAATCACAAAATCTATTCCTCCTCCATCTACATCTACTGTTGTTCCAATAGCAGGAAGTCCGCAAGCTACACCACTGGTTGCAACACTACCATTTGTAGTATTACAAGGGGTCTGTGCTTGCACCGCCAAAGGACTTAAAGAGACCGCTGCTAATGGTAATAAGCTAGCTAATGTTCCTTTTCCTCTATCGAGAAAATTATTTTTTCGCTTAGTGGAGAGCTTTAGAAAGGTTTTGTTTTGAAGCTGATACTTTTTAAACTGCGTATCGATCCCTTCACCGAGATCTTTTTGTTTGTTGTACTTTTTGATAATGACCATGAATAAATTGTTTTTATTATAATTTAATGGGTTGATTTTTGGAGCTAAATGATATCGTTTGGTATTTTTTTACTAAAGAAAATCTGTACTCAGAAAGCATATCATATTTTCAATATTTTCTCAATTAAGCGTATCAGACGAAATCATAAAGAGCCCTTCTATTATATTATCAATCAAGATACGATAAATGTAACAAAGGGAATTTTAATTCTTATAAGACTTAATAAAAGACCATTCGTAATCTCGCTGTAATTCCACTTGCATTGTCATCCGCACCAATGTAAATCGTCAATATTTATTTACTTTGGTGTTTATTTAGAAATTACTAATTTTTTAAATTGGGATTCTCCATTTTCAAGGTTGATTCTAACGAAATGCGTTCCAGACTGAGCATCCGTTAAATCCAATCGAATCGTATGCAAACCTTTGATTAAGATCGTCTTTTTTTCAAAAATAATTTTTCCTACTGCATCATAAACACTCACTGATGCTTTTTGGGCTTCTGGAGAAATGATTCTCAAATCAGTATAATTATCTGAGACCGGATTCGGTGCAAAATCCTTGATATTAGTTGCTCCTTCAGTAGTATAAATCAAAGCCAAGACCGCTGAGTTTTCAGACCGACCATCATAATCCATTTGCTTTAAGCGATAATAATAAGTCTCATTGCCTTTAATATCTCGATCTTCAAATCTATAATTGATGGATTGAATAGAATTACCAGCGCCCTCTACCCAGCCAATTTTATGAAAATTACGACCATCCGTACTTCGTTGTATTTCAAAACCTTCATTGTTTTGCTCAGAAGCAGTTTCCCATAAAAGATGGATGGATTGATCAATAATTTCTCCTTTAAAAACAGATAGTTCCACAGGCAACAAAGAACCACATGTCCCCGAAGTAATTGATGGAATAGTTGCTGTAGTAGACTCTGCTATTCCAAACTCACCTACCGTAGCAGTATTAGCTACATCGTTATGAATAATTTCTACAAAACCCAGCTTATCATCTTTCAGAAATCCTAATATACCCGTTACTAAAGCATCCCAACCGCCTGAACCATTATCATAATCAAGCCAACCATAGGAAACAAAAGGTAAACCACAAGATGTCCCCGGAGTTGTCTTAGGAGTCATAGTAACATCAGCTGCGGTAATAGGATTTCCGGCAGGAATAGGATTAAAGTAAGCAAAACTAGTTCCTCCTCCTGTTCCACTAAAAGTCATTCCTGCAGTTGCAGAAAATACTCTTATTCCAGTTCCCCCTCCTAGTGGTCCAATCACAAAATCTATTCCTCCTCCATCTACATCTACTGTTGTTCCATTACTAAAGTTTCCGCAATTTACACCACTGGTTGCAACACTACCATTTGTAGTATTACAAGGAATCTGCGCTTGCATCGCCAAAGGACTTAAAGAGACCGCTGCTAATGGTAATAAGCTAGCTAATGTTCCTTTTCCTCTATCGAGAAAATTATTTTTTCGCTTAGTGGAGAGCTTGAGAAATGTTTTGTTTTGAAGCTGATACTTTTTAAACTGACTATCGCCCCCTTCACCGAGATCTTTTTGTTTGTTGTACTTTTTGATAATGACCATGAATAGTTTGTATTTATTATGATTTAATGGGTTGATTTTTCTCTATATAAATTGGAGTCAATACAAGCGATCATTTCTATTGGATTTAGATTGGCTTGTAAAAAATCTGCAATTCGAATCGCAGATTCCAGAGGTGAATTCAGTATATCGGCATAAGATAAATATAAAACTTCGACACTAGGGTGTCTATTTAACCATTTTTTTGATTTTGTCAAGGTCTCTTTCAATGTGTCAATCATCGCTAAAGAAAGAGAAGCTTCATCATTATTTTTACCCAATCTATTCAACATCTTTATTTGTGAAGCATAAATCTCATAAGGATTACGTTCCATAAAAATTACTTTGTACTTATAATTGTATGGCAAATGAGTAATCAATGGTGCTACGATCTTAACGCCTTTCCCTTTGGCCATTTTAAGCCATTCTTTATTGTGGGTAATTTTCTTGACAATTTGGTGCTCATAATATCCTTTCGGATTATTTTCATCCGCATCCCGTTCTTTATCGGTAAAAATGGGCAAGCCACCTTTTTCTAACATTTGCATCATCATAGAAGTACCAGAGCGCGGTAATCCAGAAACGACAGTAATCGTTCCTTGCAAATATTTATTAAAATCTTGCATGACCTTAATCGCTCGTTCAGGCGCATCTAGATGTGTCCGCAAAGTGTAAGACAGTAATTCTCTGGCTTGGTTATTATGAGGCATCATGTTCAAGGTTACTTCAAACGCATCTACGGCTTCGTCATATTTACCCAATGATAATAGCGTTTGTGCTAGATAAAAATGAGTCGTCCCCAAATTATAATCCAGACCGATGGCCGTTAAAAGATGCTCCGATGCTTGTTCAAAATATTGATGATTGAAATACCAAATGCCGATAAATTGATGTGCCAAAGGATTATCATAATCCAAAGTCAAGGCATTCTTTATCGCATTTTTGGCCTTTTCAGGTTGACCAAGAATTGAATAACAATAAGCTATTTTTAAATACTGATCACTATGTTCTATTTTTTGTTCGGCCTCTAATTTTTGTAATACATCAACTGCTTTTTGGTATTCTCCTTCTCCCATCAACAAGCTAGCTTCCATTGTCACTAGCATGGTTGAATTATAAAAATGACTCTCTTTCAATTGTTGAATCAATGCTCGACATTTGACATGCTCTCCAACTATTTGATAACAAATGGCTAATCTAAAAGCGATCCAAGGTGCTTTGGGATTTTCTTCATGTAATTGACTAAATAATTGAATGGCCTCAGGTAATTGACCTCCGTCAAAATAAGCTCTCGCTAAATTGGTATCACAAAATCTTCGGGTATGTTCGTATGCTTCCGCTTTATTTTCACTAGGTTGATCGATATATCCCAAGTCTACTAATTGAGCCATCATTTTATCGAGCAAACTCTGATTTTTTAAAAAAGCAGTCGTGGGCATACCCGCTTGGCCGGGTACATTTTCCCAGCTATCCATGTTTTTAGGGATTTTTGGATCTTCAAAAATGGACAATAAAGGTAGACCATCCATATCATCAGCAATTGGTAAATCCAATAGATGCAAAATTGTTGGTGTAATATCTAAAATGCTTGCACCATAAACCAAGTTATCCTTTTTGATGCCAGGCCCTTTCGCTAAAAAAATACCATATTGACTATGCTCATAAGCAATACCTGCCGGTTCATTCGACACTTCTCTTGGACGAAGGTGGTCAGATTCAAAGCCATGATCTGAAACTAAAATAACGGTAACATCTTCACCTGCCAATTCCAATTGCCGACCGAGCATCATATCATGAAACCGATAAACTCCAGAAATAATTTCATTAAACAAATCAAATTCGTCCTGCGGAATATGGTCTTGTTTGGGAGGATGATATTTCATGAACTCATGACAAACACGATCTATTCCATCAAAATAAACACTGGCAAAATCCCATTCTTTTGTTCTCAGTATATTGGTAAAAGCAGATTGTAAGGAAGCGTTTTCCGCTAAAATTTTAGTTAAATAAGCCACCTCTTTTAAAAAATGCTTCTTGAGTTTTGCTAGATTGGGAATGAAAGGTTGGATATGAGCGGCTGTCAATTCATGAGGATGAATTCTCAACTGAGCAAAATGCGCCGCATCTTCTTGAGGATGCACAGCATGCGGCGCAAGCTCCCAATTATCTTTCTCCTCTTTGTTGGCTCTTTGAAAAAAATTAGAGATAGCGACTCCATTTATAGGTTCAGCAGGATGTGATGGCCACCAACCCACCACGTGAGTCTTTTTATTTTTTTGAGTTAGAATATTCCAAATGGCTTTACATTTTCTGGAAAGAGAAAGTACTGGACGGATATTTTCACCATCAGGTGAGGGTTCATGAAATCCCATGACTCCATGCTTATAGGGTCTTTTACCAGTAGCAATTGATGACCACAACATGGGAGAGAAAGGAGGATCTAAAGTTGCTAAATTTCCAATAGTCCCTTGATTGACTAGTTTAGACAAATTAGGCATTAGCCCTTTATCCAATAATGAATTAATTGTTTTCCAATCTGCTCCATCCCAACCAATTAAAAGAATTTTTTCAGGGTTTAAATTGGCCATAGTTAATTGGAAATGATTTGATTTCTTTTATTAATCGAAGCGTTTTCTTTCTTTTTTAGGCGCCAAGCTAGGAGGCCAATATCTCCTATTGCCAATAGACCTAATGAACCTTCGACAGGTACATCAAATGATTCTCCATTCTTAGTCTGAAAACTTTTAAGGAAGTGTTTTATTTGGTCTTTTTCCATAATACCTAAAAGTATTAATTCTTTTTCAATAAAAAAAGTCTCTTGTTATATTAACAAGATATAATAATTCTAAGTAGTACTATAGATACTTTTTCTTTTTGTAAATGATCAGAAATATCTCTTTTCGATATACTTCTACCATTTCCAAATGATTCTTTCACCTTGATTTACAAAGACTCTAAGAAAAAATTTACCACATCACCAAAAACAATATAAATTACTCATTATCAATTACTTAAATAAAAATAAATATTTCTAATTTTCTTCATTGCACTCAAATATCTGCCATTATCGTTCCTTTTGTAACTCATCTGTAACTTCCTCATATTACTTTTGCATCATCATTAACGATCAAATTTTATTAAAATAAAAATTCTATACAATGGCAACTAAGAACGCTTCAAAAAGTACGATCCGCAAAACAGCTGACAACATCAAGAAACAAACAAAAAACATCAACAACTCTGCTATCGAATTAACAGATAGTTTGGTGGAAGGATCAATCGCAAGTGGCGCTAAATGGCAAAATATTTTTGCGAAAGCTATGAAAAACGGTACCACTCTTTTTGGGAAACAACAAGACTTGGTATTAGACACCTTGGAAGCTGTGAAAGGACAATATATAGATGGTGGTATGCGATTCGTCAAGTTAGTCGAAATGGATAAAATCAACTTCACAAAAGCAAGTAAAGCGATTAAGGAAACATTGGATCTGGATACCGTATTAAAAACGGCAACAAAGACTGTAAAAAATGTTTTGGGCGCATCTCCTAAAGCAAAAAAAGCAATCAAAGCAACTGCATCTAAAGTAGCGAAAAAAGCAACATCTAAAAAAGTAAGCATCGAATCTTTATTAGAAGACAAAAAAACTACTGTTAAAAAAGTTGCAAAGCCAACCGCTAAGAAAGCAGTAAAAAAAGTCGCTAAAAAAACGACTAAAACAGTAGCTAAAGCAAAAAAAGTAGTTAAGCCAACGGCGAAAAAAGTAACGGCGAAAAAAGCAAGCGTAAAGAAAGTAGTTAAACCAACTGCTAAAAGAGCTACCGGAAAAGTAACTAAAAACGATCTTAAAGCAATTGAAGGTATCGGACCAAAAATTGAAGGATTATTAAACAAAGCTGGTATCCTTACTTACAAGCAATTGTCTACCACTAAAGTACAAGATTTGAAAAACATCTTAACAGCAGCTGGTCCTCGATACAAAATGCACAATCCAACTACTTGGAAAAAACAAGCTCGATTAGCAGCTAGTGCAAAATGGGATGCATTAATCGAATTGCAAGCAACTTTAAAAGGAGGTAAATAATTGGAATTGAGTTGACCAATCGAGTTGTGTAACTCAGTTGTAACTCCTCCAACTTATCTTTGTAGTATCAAAAAAATAATTTATTAAAATCTAATTTAAAAGAAATATATCATGGCAACCAAATCAGTAAAAAAAGCAACCAAAAGAGTAGCAAAGAAAGTAACTAAACCAGTGGCTAAAGCTCAAAAGACAGACTTGTCTAAAAACTTAAATAAAATCAAAGACACTGCAATTACTTTAAATACTCAAGTAATGGATACAGCAGGTGATGTAGTAGAAGTCATCGTTGCAAATGGTACGCAATTCAGTAATGAAGCAACCAAAACAGCAAAGAAAACTTACGACAAAGTAAATAAAGAAGCTACAAAAACGGTAAAAGAAACTTACGCGAAAATCAACAAAGTAGTTTCAGTTAAAAACATCAAAGGTGCTGCAAAAAGTGTCAATGATTATTCTTTGAAAACAGCGGACGAATTAGTGGACGGAGCGATCAACAATGGTGAAAAATTGACAGTCATCGCTGAAAAAGCAGTCAAAGGTGGATTGAAATTAGCTGCAAAGCAAAACGATATCGTTTTTGATACTTTAGAAACAGTTAAAGATCAATTGGCTGGAAGTGCAGTTCGTTTCAGAAAATTGTTTTCTAGAAATTAATAAGGGTTAGTGTTCTTTCAATCAAGTCTATACTTGATTCCTTTTATCGAACACAAGGATATTATAGACGGGAACGTATTAGCTGGCAACAGTTAATGTTCCCGTCCTTTGTTTTTGACCATTTAGAAAAATAACTTACTATGAAAAAGAAAGCCAAGCAGCAATCGACTATAAAGAAGCCTTCCTTCTACCTATATATCACCGAAGTTATTCGAGCATTTAAGGATTTCCGCCAACTGAGTTCTTTCAGAAAATCTTTTAAAAATGATTTCCCTGCGGATGGACATCCCGTCCTATTGATTCCTGGTTTTATGTCCAGTGATGTATCCACACTCCCCTTGCGACGCTTCATCAAAAAACTAGGTTATGTGAGTTACGGATGGGAAATGGAGCGCAATATTGGTCGAGTCGAAAAGTTAGATTTACTATTGATTAGAATTGAAAAACTGCATCAAAAGCACGGTCAAAAAGTCACTTTAATTGGTTGGTCTTTGGGTGGTGTCTATGCTCGGCAATTAGCTAAAGCAAAACCTGAATTGGTTCGTCAAGTCATTACTTTAGGATCTCCATTTAGTGGATTGACAGAACCCAATAATGCCTCTTGGTTGTTCCCTTTACTACATGATGGAAAAAAAGTAGAAGAGTTAGAAAGTCCTTGGCTAATCGATATTCCTGCTCCAGCTCCAGTACCCACCACAGCCATTTATACGAAAGAAGATGGCATCGTTTCGTGGAGAGTTTGTATGGAACAAACCGTAGATGAGATTCATCAAAATATCCAAGTTACGGGTAGTCATATTGGATTGGGAGTCAATGCCACAGTATGGCATATCATTGCAGATCGCTTGCGCTACAAAAAAGAAAACTGGGCTTTATTTAAAAAAGATCCAGCGATGTTAGAATCAGAGTTAACAAATATCCAGACAAATGGACATCCAGCAGAGGAAGATGACCAATTCCGTCCAGAAGGTCCTGGGGTTGGATTGATTTAATTGAAATCTTTGAACCATATAAGGACTACGGCAATATTTCTTAAATGATCTCAAATCTTATATGGTTCAAAGAAAAATAACTTATCCCATCTCCTTAAAAAATCGTTTATATACTTTCTTCCTAGGATAAAATCCAGCATAAATCCCTGGACTCATCAAAGCCGTCATCAATTTATTCGGTCCCTTAAAAGTAATATCATCTACAATCAAAGATTTCGTATCAGATAGTTTCCGAACGATGTGCCGGTGTTTCCAATAAGACAGCGGAAAAGGCAAAGTATCTCCCTCATCCACAAACCACGCTTCCTTTTCATTATGCCCATCTTCTGTAATCAAACTCACCCATTCTGCTTTGATTGGTGATCGAAAACGAATATGTACCCGATCTCCTTTTTTCGATCCTGTAAAGGCCACAATTTCCATATCTGCTCCTTTCGGCTTCAATGCTTCAAAAAGGGTCAAGTCAAACTTTTCCATCACTGCTAAATAATGACCATTGACTTCTGTCTCTATTTTTATATTCATTTACATTTAATATTGAGCCTTAGAATCATGAAAACAATAACTTATAACAGTTTGAATTTTCTTTTTCCTTTATTATAAGTTATTATTCACATGATCCTTAAAAATTTTATTCATCAAGAGCTAAACACTTCATTGACTCGAATGTTTGTCTTTCATGGAAAAATATGGAACTAAAAATTGGATGAAGCTCACTTTAAAATTAGCAGCCATTTATAATATACTCTGGGGAGCTTGGGTGGTTTTGTTTCCCGCTCATTTTTTCGTCCTTACGGGAATGGCAATTCCAAAGCAGCTGATGATTTGGCAAGGTATGGGCATGGTCATCGGCGTCTATGGCATTGGTTATTGGTTAGCCAGTTATGCTCCGATACGACACTGGCCAATTGTCGCCGTTGGTTTTCTAGGTAAAATATTTGGACCTATTGGTTTCGTCATGAATTATTGGCAAGGCATTGCACCAGCGTCTTTTGGATATACTTTGATTACCAATGATTTTATCTGGTGGATTCCATTCTTTCTAATTTTAAAAACAACTCATGAGGCAGGATGGCCTCTAAAGGATAGTGATTAAGCAGATCTGCAAGACTAAGGATTATTTCCTACTTTTGTTTTTGAACCATTTCCTTTAGGAAAAAACTATACCGATATGAGTAAGGAACAAAAAGAAGAGAAATATTTTCAAAATCATATGCCCGAAAATGTTTGTTTTGGCTGTGGCCAAAATAACCATGAAGGTTTAAAAATCAAAAGTTATTGGGGAGGTGAAACAGCAATTTGTGAATGGATACCCCAAACAAAATACAATGGATGGAAAGGATTATTGAACGGAGGGATTATCGCAACTTTAGTCGATTGCCATTGTATGTGTACCGCCATGGCAGACGCTTATCAATCAGAAAACCGATCGCTTGATTCTGGACCAGAGTATCGTTATGCCACAGGAACCATGACTTTAAAATATTTGAAACCCACCTTTATCGATTCGCTAGTTGAGCTAAAAGCAAAAGTAACTGAAGTAAAAGGTCGGAAGACCGTACTCACTTGTGAGGTATTTTCTAAAGGTATCAAAACCGTAGAAGCCGAAGTGATTGCCATCCGGGTATTCGACAGTAGCCAAGATGGAGGTGGAAATGTTTTTAAATAAGCAGAGATCTTTATGAAAAAAACAAATGCTGTAAGAATTTTAGACCGAGCAAAGATTCCATACGAACTGATCCAATATGCCTATGATCCCAATCATTTATCCGCTGGAAAAGTCGCCGCAGATAATCAAATAAGAGTCGAGCAAATTTTTAAAACGATTGTAGCCAAAGGAGATAAAACAGGGGTTGTCGTAGCCGTCATTTCAGGTATTGCTTCCATCAATTTAAAAGCATTAGCAAAGATTTCTGGCAATAAAAAAATCGCTTTATTCCCAGTCAAAGATTTATTGAACTTAACCGGTTATATTCGCGGGGGTTGTTCTCCCATTGGTATGAAAAAAACATTTCCAGTATTTGTTGAAGAACTGGCTACTACCCTTCCTGAAATTTTAGTGAATGCCGGACAACGTGGATTACTCATGAAAGTAAAAACGGAAGACCTTGTAAAAATCACCAAGGGAACGATTGCCTCTTTTTCCGAAAAGGAATGATCCATTTTTACTAGAGCCTATCATAAAAACTAGTATATAAGCCCTCTTTTAGAAAAGAAAGAACTGAAAGTAATAAAGCATTCTCCCTCCAATTCGGTTGACACTATGAAGATCCGAAGCCTTATACACCGTTCACATACACAAAAAATAGAGTTAATCTAAGAAGACAATGATTTCAAGCAAAATCACGAAAATAAATTATATTTACTCTAAATTTAGAAACAATTAATATCCTTTCAATCTTTATTTGTAACCTTAGTCACAACTTTCAAATTACTTTTTAAATTTGAAAACAATTACATTTATAACTTAAGTAAAAGTAAATCAGAAATATTTTTATGAATACTGCACTTATACTGTTAAGCCTGAGTATAGCATTTGGAAAAGCATTTGATATGTTGTCCTATAAATTTGAAAAAAAGAGTGTTTATAAAAAAATGCAACGATGGTTAAAAGCAATAGAAAATGCAAAATTTAAAGATATACATAAATTATCCATAGATTACTTTGTATCAAGTGGAGAAAATTTTTTCCCAATAAAAAGACGTCCCATACTTACTATTATTAAAATTATGATACTAAGTTTTATCATAACTTCTAGTGCTAGCATTATAGCATTTTATATCAATGGTGGATTTAATGATTTAAAATATCAGAAATGGCATGATGTTTTACCTTGGTATCCTACCTACATCGTAAATTTTGTACTTGATTTTCTAACGATCTTTATGAGTATCATAATTTTGAAATTTATTAGAAAAAGAGGATTTGTAATTTCAATTTTAGGTTTATTATTGGACTTTTTTTTGGCTTATTCTTTTTTTGCATTAGTTATGATAACTGTAATACCAACTAATGATTTCATCTTTAAACTAGGAGCCGGAAATCAATATGTAAGTATGACTCCAAAATCAAAATTTAAACAAGGTAAGACGATTCCAATAAATACGGTCAGCAATTTTGAGGAAATTGGTATAAGTAAAAAAACACTAAAATCGATTTTTAACGATGGGTTCACCAATAAAGCTTTCATCAAACAAATTAACATTGATAAACAATCTATTTGGGTTAAATTTAGTAACCTATATTCCTTTGAATCATTCTATAACTTAATCATAAAAAGAAATGTTGTAGAAAGATCGATCAAATCAGAAATAATGGTATTTGAAGGTGAAAATAAAAAAAATTATATACTTAACGTCGACTACAAATTCAGTGTGTTTATAATATTACTAAGCCTCACAACTTTAATCCCAACTACTTTATTTCTTCTTTTCTTAGCAGCAATGTACATATCTAAAAAATTATTTCAACTTTCAAAATTCGTGATGATAAGAGTTTTCAAATCATCTATTGATGACGTCGACGATATGAATAAATTTAACCCCGGAGTGCATATTGGGAGTGTTATTGCAATATTAATTTGTATTTTAAAACTTCTAGATGAATTTGTAAAGCAATTTTAAAATGTGTAATGCCTAGCAAAAGCTATGCGCCGCAAACACCCAAGACAGAGGCATCGACGATTTCTTTAGAATAAATTTTCAATAAAATGAAAAAAAATAATAAACTGATCATCTTATCTCTACTATTCCTTTTTCGCTACAGCGGAAATGCTCAAGTCACCATAGAAAAAACAAACAACAACTGGAATTTATTAGTCGATGGAAAACCTTTTGAAGTCAAAGGGGCAACCTTTGGTTATGCTGATGATGTCGAAAATTTTGATCACTATTCCCAAGATTTAAATTTCCTTGGCGTCAATACTATCAGACTTTGGGCTACTAACGACGACACCGATAAATTACTGGACAGTGCCCACAAACATGGAATAAAAGTCATGGCTGGTATATGGATGAGACATGGTCGACCAGGAATGGAAGATGATGACCATTTCAATTATTTAGAAGATAAGGAGGGCATGAAAAAAATGTATAACAATGCGATTGAAACGGTGAAGCGATACAAAGATCATCCAGCAATCCTCACGTGGGGAATCGGCAACGAAGTTTATCTCAATACTGCTACAGATGCAGAAAAAGAAGCTTATTCTATTTTTTTGGAAAGCATCTGTAGTGAAATAAAAACCATAGATCCTCATCACCCCATCACCTCCGTTGAAGCTTGGACTTTTGGCTTAGACTGGTGGCAAAAATATGTTCCTTCCATTGATATCTATGGATTAAATAGCTACGGCCCAGGCGCCGGAATATTATCTGATGAATTGGCAAAGAGAAGTATCGACAAACCATACATCATTACTGAATTCGGCGTGACTGGTGAATGGGATATCAAAGCCATCAAAAATGACATAAAAGTAGAACCAAGTGATCAACAAAAATATGAAGCGATCAGCAAAGGTTATCCTGATTGGATTCAAAACAAAACCAATTGTCTGGGAGTCTATGTATTTCATTATAGTAGTGGAAAAGATTTTACCTCAGCCTGGTTACTGACCCATTTTAAATCTTCAAAACGTCCTACCATCGGATGGCTGCGTCCCTGTAAAGACGG
>CAYTVR010000203.1:0-13440 GCA_964441245.1 uncultured Saprospiraceae bacterium
TAAAAGTAGGGTAGATGAAGCGCGAAGAATCAAAACCAGTCACTCAAAAGAAGGCTTTCGAAAAAGCTTGGATCAATAATTTTGGTTACTTGCTTTTAGGTATTAAGGCATTGACACTCTTGATTTGCATGTCTATTTTTTATCCTTTTTTGGCAGATGATATTGCTTCTTTTTTTGAAGAAAAACAAACTGTTTCTATTTCATCGAAAGATAAAATGGCTGTTTATGTTGATCCAGATGATCGGGTTGAAAATGGTATTCACGTAGCTACGGGAATGATTCATGCGGATGGTTTTGAGGTGGTTCGGGCTACTTGTACCGCTTGTCATTCTGCAAAATTGGTTACACAAAACAGAGCTACCAGAGCAGGTTGGGCGCAAATGATTGACTGGATGCAAGCCACACAAGGACTTTGGGAATTAGGAGATAAAGAACCCATTATTCTGGATTACTTAGCGAAACATTATGCACCTCAAGCCATAGGTCGTCGAGCGCAAATTGATGTGGAAGCAATTGAATGGTATTTATTGGAAGAGGAAAATGAATGATCACCTAAAAAACAATATTTTATAACTATTTGTGCACAATTATAAAAAATCAAACTATTCTAATTTTAAAGCCATGAAAAACATCATTCTTTTTATCCTAATTGTTGTATTCATCTCTTGCCAAAATGCAAGCACCAATCCAATAAACATAGCAATAACTGCTGCAGAAAAACAGATCGCAAAAGATTTGATTCAAGGTTCATTCGATGATCTTTGGGCGGGCTTAGATTCTACCAAAATTTTAGATTATCATACAGCTGATTTTATTATTTTAGAACAAGGAGAGATTTGGGATAATGATAGAATCAAACAATTTATGCGAAAGCAATATGCCCAAAAAGACAGAGCCAAGAGAACAAATAAAATGGAATATATTTCGATAGACAAATATGGAGAGTCGATGCAAATTGCTTATTACAATTTTGCGGATTTTACGAAAGCAGATAGTCTTGTTGGCAAAGCTCGATGGTTGGAAAGTGCTTTGGCTGTTCCTACTGAGAATGGATGGCGATTGAAAATGATGCATTCGACCTGGGCCGGGAAATAAATTAAAATTTCAATAACAAAATTTTTACCGTCTAAAAGACTAAAGTGATCAAAACGACTTTTAAGAAATGAACTACCTATCAAATGCCATATTGCTAAGTGACCATAAAATCATTAAAGAACAAATTTTAGATTTTGAACAAAAGTCAGGGATCCAAATTCCGCCAGTTTTTCGCGCTTTTTTAGAAAACTATGATCTACCTTCTTTTAGTACAGCTATATTTAACACGTTTTTTAGTCCCGACTATAAGGATTATTTCACGTTTGAAAAAGTTATATTTAAAAGTAATCCAGAAATTGTTTTTTATGACTTTCTTCCTCCGTCAAAATATATAGAAGCCAAAAATAACGTGTATCATTATGAGGAAGATGAAGAAATTATTAAAGATAAAATTTGCATCGGGAATATCGCTGGTGGATTATTGTTGCTTGGACATGGAGAATCAAATGCAGATATTATTTATGCAGATAAGATTGGAGATGACAAAAGATTGCACGAAGTAGGGGAGAATATTTTTAATTATCTCCGAAACATAACTCTTGAGATTGATGAAAAAGAACTACAAAGATTCAATATTGAAGCAAAGGATTTGTATCGAAATTGGGGAGAAAAAAAATGGCAGATTATAAAAACCTCAAGTATCTAGGCATTATTTTTTTGACACATACAAAACCAGAGTAGTCAAATGAATAAATATTTGTACGGCAAAGCTAAGCTAGAGGATACCATTCGAATCTCTGTTTTGTTGAAAACAGTATATATCGAAACTTATGCAACACGGGGAATTACATTTGAATTTGCCAATTTCATTGAAAAAAGATTTTCAAAAGAATACATTGAAAATATTATACTAGATCACCCAAATCAATTACAAATAGCTTATTTGGACAATAACCCAATTGGAGTGGCAGAGATACTTTTTCAAAGTACTTGTCCGATAAGAAAAATTGAAGTTCCAGAACTCAGCAAATTATATGTGCTTAAAAGATTTAATGGGAAAGGAGTAGGCCGTTCTTTAATGACTGAAATCGAAAAGATGTTACTTGAAAATGAGTTCAAAGAAATTAACCTTGAAGTTTATAAAAAAAATGTACATGCGATTTCCTTTTATGAAAGACAAGCATTTAAAAAGATAGGTGAAGTTGATTTTCCAATGGAAAATAACACCTATGAAAATTGGGTGATGAATAAAGTCATTGGATAAGTACTGGAGTCTATAGAGAAATTCTTTTTATTTAAAAATATGCCAATCATAGAATCTGACTACACACCAATATTACCATTTCGTAATGGGCATATTAACACCATCTATTCTTCGGTTTTTCGAAAGACGGATCTTCTTTCATTCACTCGAAAAAGAATGGAAACCTCCGATGATGATTTTCTTGATATCGATTTTCTTGAAGGTGGAAATAAAAAAATTGTTATCCTTTGTCATGGATTAGAAGGTAGTAGTTCTTCTAAATATATTCAGGCTACTGGTGGCTTATTACATTCCAATGGCTATGATATAGCAGCAATGAATTATAGATTTTGTAGTGGTGAAATAAATAGACAATTAAGAACATATCATAGCGGTGAGACGGAAGATTTAAATACCCTTGTTTCTTATGTGTCACCATTTTATGATGAGATTTACATGGTCGGATTTAGTTTGGGAGGTAATATTGTATTAAAATATATTGGAGATGGTTTATACCCCATTCATCCGAAAATAAAAGCCACTGTTGGAACTTCGGTACTGATAGATTTATATGGAGCTGCATTAGAATTATCAAAATTAAAAAATCGATTTTACACAATACGATTCCTAAAAACTTTAGCAAAGAAAATAAAACTGAAACACAAACAATTTCCAAATCGATTTAACATTAATCAGCTTAAAAGAGTGAAAAGACTAATTGATTTTGACGAATATTTTACAAGTAGAATCAATGGATTTAAAAATGCCAAAGACTACTATGATAAATCTAACAGTAAGCAGTTTCTTCATAAGATTACGATTCCGACGTTGTTAATTAATGCTTTAGATGATCCTTTTTTGTCAAAGTCATGTTATCCATTTACTGAGGCTTTAAATAACAACTATTTAAATTTAATAACTCCCAAATTTGGAGGGCATGTTGGTTTTAGTTCTTGTAGAGGAAAATATCTTTGGCATGAACAACAGATTCTTAAGTTCTTTGAAAAAAACTAAACTACGACTTCTCTTTGTGTTCAGGTAGTTGATTAATTTTCAGAGATCATTCGCCCCAAATAACTGTCTTTCATTTTTTGGAAAATATCGTTGTTTTGATAAACGCCCATAAAACGTTCTGCTCCTGGTCCATAGGCCAAAACAGGAATCAAGGTGGCCGTATGACCACCTGTAGAAAAGGTAGGTTCAATTCCTTTGTAAGTTGGTTTTCCATAAACACTTGCGGCTGATAAAGCAAAACCTCCTGTCTCATGATCCGCAGTCACGATGACCAAAGTATTACCATCCTTTTCAGCAAAATCCATTGCTCTACCGACGGCCAAATCAAAATCTAATACCTCTTGAATTAAAAAATCTGCTTCATTAGAATGACCACCCCAATCAATTTGAGAACTTTCTACCATTAGGAAAAATCCTTCTTCATGAGTGGCTAAAAAATCAATCGCTAGATGAGTAGACTCCGGTAAGAAATCATCTCTTCCACCAACTTTGCTATGCAAACTATCAGGTGCTAAGAAGTAAGCGTATTTTTTATTTTTTTCATGTTTTTCAGCTAGTTGTTTGGTTTCAATAATCATCCCATTTTTTGATAAAGAAGCAATCAAATCTATTTCATCTGTCCTTTCATTAAAATATTTCAAACCGCCTCCAGCAACAAAATCTAATGGTGCTTTGACTAGGTCTTTTGCAATATCCTCATGTGAATTTCGATTGGCTACATGCGCATAAAAAGAGGCTGGTGTTGCATGAGTAATCGTAGAAGTAGCGATGACTCCAGTCTTTTTATTTTGTAGTGCTGCCCATTCCAAAATGGTTTCTCTTGCAATCGTATCTTTATCCACACCAATTGCCGCATTATACGATTTATAACCCGTTGAAAAGGCAGTGGCTCCAGAAGCGGAATCCGTGATTTTATGTCCAATGGGCATGTTTTGGTGTAAACCAATATGCTTGAATCTAGAAAAATTAGAAGCTTGGTCGGAATAGTAATAAGAAGCGGATAATTGAGCCAATCCCATTCCATCGCCAATGAGTAAAATAATATTTTTAGCTTTTGGACTTACTCGTGGGGTTGTTATTTGAGCAGTACGACATGAATAAACGAATAGCATTACAAAAAAAATAAGAGTGGATAGATTTTTCATATATATTTTTGTCAAAAAAGGATATTTGTTTCTTAGTTTTACAAAAGCAAATATAGGAGATAAATAAATGAATAGTTGAATAGATTTTTTTTATTTTTAAAAAAAGAAATGACAATATACTTTTTGTGCTTCCATTACATTTTAAACATACTCTAAAACGAAATGAATCAAAAACACCATAAGATTGTTTTCCAATTCCAATTGATCTTCATTAGTTTATTTTTGAGTTTACAACTACCTGCACAATCAAATCGCTTTTCATTGATGCTTGAGTATACGCCGCATTTTTCAAAAATGAGCAATGAATTAATAGACGAAAATTATAAATTGAGTCATCTTGGTTTTGTAAAAGTAGTGTATACAACTCAAGGCGTTTTAAATCCAAGCATAGGTCTTGGTTGGATGAATACAGGAGAAAAAATCGTCTCAGATTTGGATGGACAATTTGGAATTGAGCAGCTGCAATTCAATCACAATTATAATTATATAATCATTCCTATTGGACTAAAAATGAATTTTGATGAGTTTTTCTTTATTCATCCTGAGTTTGGATTAGGATATAATCTGTCCAATCGACTTAAGCAGATAACAACTTTTTCTAATGGAGATAAAGAGATTGAACGGAATGAATTTAATGTCATTTTCGCTGAATTCAACAAAATAGCATTGCCCATTTTTTTGACGATAGGCACTCATTTAGATCTAGGCAAAACAAGTTTATTGATCGGGATGAAGGGGTATTATAATATGAATCAAGTCCTAAAAGATGTTCCTCGAAAAAATCATTCTTATGGTTTTGGAATTTCCCTTGGACTTCAAATTTAAATTATCAAAACAAACGCATTAGCTTATTTTGGTCTAGTAAATAGAAAAGACTGCATTTCTTAGTTTCCTTTAAGGAAAATTTCAATAACCGGTACTGCTACATTAGGCTTACGTACTGGGATTTTGATTTTCACTCCAGTGTCACCTTCCTTGGCATCATCGAGCCAGGCACCGACCTTGTTGACCGCTTTAAGTTCTGATGCATCATTAAGCAATTGGATATATTCTATTTTACCTTTAAGCCCTGGAATATAGATCGTTTTAAAAGGCCATTCTAAAACATGTACATATAAGCGATTGGTTTCAGGATTATAGGTTAATAAACAATTATCGGGTTTTTCGATACTTTCGGGAGCTGCGGTACATCCATAAATGGAGCGACCATGATATTTCATCCATTTTCCGGTAGCCTCTAAACGTTCCACTGCTTCTTCTTGGATTACACCACGACCTGTGGGGCCAACGTTCAATAACAAATTGCCACCTTTGCTTACGGTTTCAATAAGCATAACAATAGTTTGTTGTGGACTTTTCCAAGAGTATTGGTCGCGAAAATATCCCCATGAACCTGAAAAGGTCTGGCACGTTTCCCAAGGTGCTTTTTCTCCCTCGTAAGTGACCCATTCTTCAGGCATAAACTGCTCCGGTGATAAGAAATCCCAACCCCTTTCTTTTGCTAAATCCAGACGATCGTTTAGGATAATTTGGGGTTGAAGCTTACGGATCAATTTGTAAAGATTTTCCGAATCCCAATAATCGCGACCTTTACCGTTTTCTTTTTGAGGATATGAATAATCGGCAAATAGGACATCAATTTGTCCATAGTTGGTTAATATTTCAGTCAATTGATTTTTAAGATACTCTTGGAAAATTTTAGGATCACGGTCTTTGTCCTTTTCCAACTCGGCCTTGTTATTTCTTGCAGGGTGAATAGGGTCTTTGACTGTAAAATGTGGATGATGCCAATCGATTAATGAATAGTAAAGTCCAATTTTTATACCTTCCGCTCGAAAAGCATCCACTAATTCTTTCATTAGGTCACGTTTAATTGGGGAATTGGTGACCTTATAATCAGTGTACTTACTATCAAACATGCAAAAACCATCGTGGTGTTTGGCTGTAAAAACTACATACTTCATCCCTGCATTTTTCGCCAGTTTGGCCCATTCAGTTGGCTTATATAAATCAGGATTAAAGTAGGTAGCATATTTTTCGTATTGCTCCTTTTGTATTTTTTCTTTAGTCATCACCCATTCATGCCGGGCAGGAAGTGCATAAACTCCCCAATGGATAAACATGCCAAACCGCGCTTCTGTCCACCATTCTAGACGCATCTCTTTTTCTGCTTTTGTTTCCATGTTTAATTGACAAAAAGCTGAAGGGGTTGATATCAACAGTGTAATTACAATAAGTAAGTATCTCATTTTTAATATTTTATAGTAGTCTTTACGTAATGTTCTTGGTTGACTAATTTACAGCATTTCCTAAGTTACGAATTATCTTGCCCTTTTTGCCTTAACCATTGATTGATAGGTTCAGAAAAATATTTAAACGCAAGTTTTCCTAGGCAATAAGATAAGTACACCAGCAATAAGAGAAAAGGAACAAGCCAAGTTTTGTTGATTTCAAAATGTTTATAAATAGAAAGACCTAAAAGGACAACAAACATATGAGTAAGATAAATCTCATAACTATAGACCCCCATTTCTCTGAGCCATTTTAAACTGATACGATTTTTTTCATGACCTGATCGATGATTTTCATGCATCCAAAAAAGTATTAAAGATATGCCGAGGGAAAGAATGGTAATATTCAGCCCAAAATTTGTAAGACCAGATTTGTAAACAAAACCTTTGAAGACAAATATCAAAATGACCATTGACCAACCAATCATTAAAAATGTACGATTTAGCCATTTTGGAAAAGAAACTCTATGAGCAATAATAGCTACCATACAACCCAAAGCTATTGAATCTAGATAGGCCAAATGATTTCTATCTCCTAGTTCATTGCCCATGAAAAACTGGGTTCTTGCCCAAGGGGATAAGAATAAAAATAGACCTAAAACAATTGCAAAATGCCATTCTTTTCGGAGACATAGACATAAAATTGGAAAGCATAAATAAAAAGTCTCTTCTATTGAAATAGACCAAAGCACATCCCAATTAGCGGGAAGATATCCTATCTGAATTTCTAGCCAATTGATATGGAAAGTTAATGCTGAAAAAATAGCTCGACTTAGGGAAGTTTGTTCTGAATTGATAATAAAACCTTCTATGTTTAGCATATGCAAAATAGCTAAAACAAAAAGTAAGGCTGATAACATTGGAATAATCCTGGAAAATCGCAGCCAGTAAAATTGTTTTAGATTAACTTTTGGCAATGTTTTCCACTTCTTTATGATGGAGCTAGTAATCAGATACCCAGAAAGAGTAAAAAATACGACTACACCATAAAACCCACTCCAAAATAAAAGTGAAAATATCTTTTTAGGTAAGAACTCATTTAAAACAGAATCCCTTAAGCCAAAATGAATATTGAGATGTAAAAGAATTACAAAAAGTATACAAATACCTCGTAGGATATCAATTCCAATATTCCTATTGGCCATTTGTTCAGATATTTTCAAGTCGTTGATTTTTGTTTTATTTGCTTGGCGACGGTCTACTTAGATGTCGGTGCAGCGTATAACTGCACTTTTCAACTATGCATTGTTATAGAAAATATTCTATTCAATTATGAAATTGTTTTTTAAATCGAAAGACAATTGTTCACCATTTCTATTTATCAATAAATGCTTCATTGTTTTGTTTTTTTGCGCAAGTAAAATACAATAATCTTCCTTAGAAATATTCGAATAGTCTTTTCCATCTATTTCGATGATTCTGTCTCCTAATTGTATTCCTAATTTATCTGCCTCACTTTCTTTTAGTAAAGCAGAAATCTTTAAAGCACCATCTCTAAAATTCCATGAAATCCCTTTCTGAATAAATTTATTATTCTCATAATTGGTATGTGGACTCAATAATAATTCCTTGTCCTTCCAATTCATTATTAAATCAAAATTTTTATAAAACGCTGTTCCAATTGTTGACGTTGAAGACTTAGAGAATTTTACTATCTGGTCGTTTAAGTCAATATTTCCTACGGACAACTTGGCCGTTTGCAAATAATAACTTGAATCTATTTTACCATAGCCATGAAATCCGGAACCTACATTACCGATTTGCATGACCTTTTTATTCTTTGATATTTTATCTTGAATCATTTCGTAAGTTTTGTAAGACAAACTGAAATCTCCATTCGAACCTAAATCTAATGTGACGTTTTTTTCTTCTACACCATTAATTTTTATATTACAAAAAGGTTTATCTTCTTCTCCATAAGTATAGAAGGGAATTTTTTTCGTATCAGCCCCCAAGGAAAATGATTCCATGGTATTGGAAATCGTAATTATCTGATTTCTATAATCAATTTTCCATATGGCTAAT
The DNA here is from genome assembly GCA_964441245.1 of uncultured Saprospiraceae bacterium. Lineage (GTDB taxonomy): Bacteria > Bacteroidota > Bacteroidia > Chitinophagales > Saprospiraceae > JALZUU01. The sequence continues at coordinate 8,754 of CAYTVR010000203.1, forward strand.
CTCATTAAATTAGAACCTATGATTCCATCTATTTCCAGGCATCCCACTTCTACAGATTGATTGAAATCTCCGATGCCAGCTCCAGTATCTTCAAATTTTATTCCACCAATAGTTACTTCTTCAATCTTAGTAAACATCATAGGCTGGAGATTTCCTTGAACGTCTTTATTGTTAACGGTAATCAATTCCTGACTATTGAGTGTCTTTGCAAGGTCTTTAGACAATACATTAGTTGCGCCAGAATCAAGTACGAAGTCATAGGTTTGGTTATTCAATTCAACCTTAATAATCACTAGTCCAAGTCTATATTCAAAAGGTATATTTACTTTGAATGACTTCTGTTCCGTGTATCCATCTTTAAATAAAGTAGCCCATTTTTTTTTGACTGAACAATTAGTAAGGAGTAAAATTATAGTCAATAGAATGGTGATTTTATTTATCATGAGTTTTGTTTTTAGTTTCTAATGATCATTAACTTGCCTATAACAATACAATAACGAATTATTTCTGTCCCAATGATTTTTCGATAGCGGCCTTCGCTAAAGGCTCCATGACTTGATAACCTAAGATATTTGGATGGACTCCATCATAAGTATAAATCTCTTTCAATCCATTTCGACTATCCACCATTTTACTAAAATAATCAAGATAAACGATTCCTTTTTGATGGGCAAAATCCTTAATGAGTTGATTCAATTCGATGACTTTGTTGGCCGGTTCCATTCCTGGTCTCCAAGGAAAATCATAGGCAGGCAAAACGGAAGACAACACCACTTTGATTCCATTAGACTGTGCTAGTTCACTCATAGACTTGATGTTATCCGCAATCATTTTGATGGTAGACGGTCCAGTATTTCCAGCGATATCATTGATGCCTGCTAAAATGACGACCACAGAAGGTTGTAGGTCAATCACATCTGCTCTAAAGCGAACCAACATTTGAGGAGTTGTTTGACCACTAATGCCACGATTCACATATCCTTTAGTGTCAAAAAAATCTAGACTATCATGCATCCAACCTTCGGTTATGGAATTACCCATAAAAACAATTCTATGAATCGGAGCATCTAATTGTTCATTCGCAGCTCTGAATTTTTCGAAATTGGGCCAATCTTGTGCGGTAGAATCTGTCATGATAAATGTGCTAAGCAAAAGAAGTAGAGATAGGTTTTGTAGTAATTGCATGGATTTTATAGATGATGATTTGATGACAAATAGAATATTTTATCCTTTCAATTTTTTGATAATTTCTTCAATCATGGTTCCATTGAGGTTGTCATAAAGTTCAGAAGTTTCATCTCGTCCCAAGGTGTAGCAAATGGTGTTTTTCTTTTTTGGAGCATAGGTCAAAATCAAATCAGATAACATATTGTATGCGCCTCTTGTTTTACCTTTGCTTAAGTCATCATAAGAGCGGGATGCGAAAGCAGAGCAATCAATTTTTTCGCCTTCATTATTGAGATAACTAAGCCCAGCAATAACTTGACAACCTGCTGAAAAATTATAGCCACCAACACCGGACCAGTGAATATTGATTGTAGTATTCGGATGAGGATCCAATCCATTAATCATATCGGCTTCTGTCAATCCTTTATTTTCATCTTTATTTCTAAAAATCAATACACCACTTTTTGCTGGACACAGCGCTTTATACACTTTTGCTCCAGCACTTTTTTTGTGCCAACCAAATCGATATAAATGTTGTCCTTCAATCAAATAGGGTAGCGCATATTTAGAACTTTCCAAGGCTGGATTAGGATCGGTAGATCCCCAAAAGCAGAAAGTCATCCCGTTGATTAACAGAACAAAAAGATCGTCATTCGTCCGTTTCACCTGTGTAACATCTTGATTTCTTCGAATGCCGATGAGATGTACCGTTTCTCTACTTGTGTCCCAATCTGCTATTTTTCGAGTATCTGAACCTTTCGGAAAACGGCTGATATGCTCTAGTATTTCATTGGAGTTGTTGAGATAATGATTCTTCGCTTTTTCTAAAATGGAAATACCCATTTCGAAATTAGGAGATGCATGGTGTATGGAAGCTTGTCCCCATTTACAGACCATATCAGGTGTCCCTTCTTTAGTCTCTTTCCATTTTTTGATGTAAGCTTTGGTATTATTCCCAACAATACCATCTGGTTTACCGATGCCTTTATCTTTTTCAATCGTTCGAATATATTCCTGAAATAAACGAACGGAAGCACAAGTTCTATAACCAAATATTCCATCAATTTTGCCATTAGGCATAAAACCTGCTTTGCGTAAAAAATGTTGTAATTCAGTCACCTCACTTCCTTCAATTTCGATTAATGGTCGCCAAACGTTATTTCCATCATCTCTAAATTTTACGTTTTTTTGAGGAACTTTAGCTCCATTGATATCCCTGTGAAGTACTTTGAAGAAGTTGGCTAAATTTGTCGGTAATTTACCTTTATCTAATTTGCCTAGTCGTAAAGTCGTGTTGGCCATGTTGGTTTTTATTGAGGTGAAAATTTCTAAATTAAAAAGTGTAAATAACGTAGATTACAAGATAATAACCTATTTAGAAAAAGCAAAATACAAAGTTTATGTTAAAAGTCCAAAGAGTGAAATCAGTGAAATAGAAAGATGAAAATATTTAATATACCCAAGAAAAAGGCTTATCTTACTGAGGATAAATTGCCTTATTCAGTCAATAGGAATATCCGAAAATAATTTAATATCAAACTTAGATTAAAAATTCAAAGATTAAAACACGAATTATGAATCAGAAATATTTATTACCAAGAGAAGTTTACGCTAGTGAAGAACATCAAATGCTAAAAGAATCTGTTGAAGAATATTATAAAAGCGAATTGGAGCCGAATAGAGAACAATGGGAAGCAGATGGTTTTTGTTCACGAGAGGTCTGGTTGAAAGCTGGCGAGTTAGGATTACTTGGATTGACCATGCCTGCAGCGTATGGTGGAGCAGAGTTGGATTTTAGTTTTAGCGCATTAGTCATTGAAGAGTTAGCAAGATTCAGTGCGGAAAGTCCAGCGATATCTATGCATTCCGAAATCGTGATGCCTTATATTTTAACTTATGGTTCTGAAGCTTTAAAGCAAAAATATTTGCCTAAAATGGCTACGGGAGAAATCATTGGTTCTTTAGGAATGACTGAGCCAAGTACGGGAAGTGATCTTCAGGCCATTCGAACAACTGCTGTTGATAAAGGTGATCATTATTTGGTCAATGGCAGTAAAACTTTTATTACGATTGGTTACACTTCGGATATGACCATCGTGGCTTGTAAAACAAGAGAAAAAGGAATCAGTTTAATCGCCATGGATGCCAATTCAGAAGGTTTTACGAAAGGAAAACCATTTAAGAAAATAGGATTAAAAACGAGCGACACTTGTGAATTATTTTTTGAAGATGTCAAAGTTCCAAAAGAAAATTTGATTGGTGAAGAAGGTAAAGGCTTCATTTACATGATGAAAGAATTACCAAGAGAGCGTATGGTTGTTGCACTTCAAGCGATTGGCGCGGTAAGAGGAGCCATGGAACAAACCATTCAATACACTCAAGAACGTACCGCTTTCAAACAACCTATTTGTGGTTTTCAAAATACACAATTTAAAATGGCAGAAGTGGCCATGCAATTAGAAATACATACTGCTTATGTTGATCGTTGTATCGCTTTATTGTCTCATGAAAAATTGACTGCAGAAATGGCTTCTATGGCTAAATGTGCGTCCACTGATATGCAAGGAAAAATGCTGGATGAATGTCTTCAATTGTTTGGAGGCTATGGGTACATTTGGGAATATCCAATTGCTCGTTTTTATTCAGATGCAAGGGTATCAAGGATTTATGCAGGAACGAATGAAATCATGAAAGTGATGATTTCACGCGCTATTTTCTCTGATTATTTTTCAGCCTTAAAGGCAAAAATGAAAAAGCGTGCGTTACTTGTAAAAGGATAGATTCTATAAAATATCTTTTATGGAAAAACCCTTCTGGATGATTTATCTAGAAGGGTTTTTCTATAGCTAAGGATCATGAAAACAATTACTCACCTCTTGAAATTGTTTTACTCACTTCGTAAACTTTTAATTGGATTGGCTAATGCTGCTTTTATACTTTGATAACTCACGGTGATCAAGGTAACAATGAGTGCCATGATTGAAGCAATGGCAAAAACCATCCAACTTAATTCAATTCGATATTCATATTTTTCCAGCCATCCATCTAGAAAATACCATGCAATCGGAGAAGCAATTAGACAAGCTAATAGTACCAATGACACAAAACTTTTAGATTGCATGGCCCACAAGTTGGCGACAGATGCACCTAATACTTTTCGAATACCAATCTCCTTTGTCTTCTGTTCTGCCACAAAAGTAGACAGACCAAACAAGCCCAAGCAAGAAATGAAAATAGCTAAGAAGGCAAATATTTTTGCTAGGTCTCCTATACGTTCTTCTGATCTAAATTTAGATTCATATTCTTCATCTGTAAATTCGAATTCAAAAGGAGTCAATGGGCTATGTTGCTCAAAAGTTTTTTGAACGGTAGCCAATGCATCTTTTACGGGAAGACCCGATTTTAGTCTTAAGGTAAAAACATTCGACCAATCAGCATCGATATGAAAAATAGTTGGTTTGATTGGCATCCAAGGAGATTCCATAATCATGTCTTTAACCACACCAATCACTTTATACGA
>CAYTVR010000204.1:0-13265 GCA_964441245.1 uncultured Saprospiraceae bacterium
CGCTGGTTTTGGTGGCGAATCAATGCTTATAGTGAAATCACTGCGATGATCGTATCCTTTGCGATTGCTTTGTATTTTGAATTTTTACATGTAGATGTACTAGGCTTTACAGAAATGGCAGATCATACCAAGTTGATCAGTGGAATTGCTTTGACCACTCTTGCTTGGTTAGTCGTTACCTTTATGACACAACCAACGGAACACCATACCTTACTTTCCTTTTATAAACTCATTCGTCCGGCCTCTGCTGGGTGGAAACCAGTGATCAATCAAGCGATCAGTGATAATAATTTAGACACAGCACAAGTAAATCCGGGAAAACTTCCGCTACAAATTCTAGCGATGTTGATCGGATGTATGACCGTATATGCCTTTTTGTTTGGAACTGGATATTTGATTTATGGAAATACAATGAGTGCCATTATTTCGATTACCGTAGCGGTAGTTGGAACGGGTATTTTATTTTCTCTGTGGAATAAAATTCAGCAAGCTTAAAAAAGAAAAATTGCAGAATGACTGAATATTTGATATATCATCGCTTTTTGGCCTATGATCAGCTAAATACAAGTGATCTGACGACTTTTTTTTCTGACCAATATTAGCCAATTAACTTGAATTTTATATTATATAGCATTATTTTTGCAGCCTTTAGCAGAATAAGCAACATTTTTGATACTTTGAATGTTAACATTGAAGATCAAAAAATAAAAAGATTTCAAATCATGGCAATTATTATTACTGACGAATGCATCAATTGTGGGGCCTGTGAGCCAGAATGCCCAAACAATGCGATTTATGAAGGAGGCGTAGAATGGGCAGTAGCTGACGGAACCAATGTCAGCGGCACCTATGTCCTAGAAGATGGAACAACCGTTGATGTAGATAGCCAACAAGCGCCTGTGATGGATGACTATTATTTCATCGTTCCAGATAAATGTACCGAATGTAAAGGTTTTCATGAAGAACCACAATGCGCGGCTGTTTGCCCAGTTGATTGTTGTGTTCCTGATCCTGATCGAGAAGAAACTGATGAGGTATTGCTGGAAAGAAAAGCTAAATTACATATCTAAAACAAATCTCTTAAAAATACGTAATAGTAAAAGTCCTTTGAATTTAAATTCAAAGGACTTTTTATTATACTTGTTCCGCTTTTAAAATTTAACCTAAGATTTGTTTCAACACACCTATAAAAAACACTAATTATGAGTTCAGATATGGACATTGCCCGAAAGGTCAAACTAAAACACATCCGAGAAATCGCCCATCAACTTAATTTAGAAGAAGATGATTTACAATTGTACGGAAAGCACAAAGCCAAATTGCCCCTTTCCTTGATTGATCAAAAAAAAGTCGATGATTGTACCTTGGTTTTAGTTTCGGCTATTTCTCCTACTCCCGCCGGAGAAGGAAAAACGACCATGTCCATTGGTCTCTCTCAAGGCTTGAATCGAATAGGCAAACAGACAACAGTCGTCTTGCGAGAACCTTCTCTTGGTCCAGTATTCGGTATCAAAGGTGGCGCGACAGGTGGCGGTTATTCGCAAGTCTTACCGATGGAAGATATCAACCTTCATTTTACAGGTGATTTTTCGGCGATTGAAAAAGCACATAATTTACTTTCCGCCTTAATAGATAATAATATTCAAAACAAAACTTATTCTTTGGGCATTGATCCTCGAACAGTTACTTGGAAGCGAGTTCTGGATATGAATGACCGAAGCTTGAGAAATATTGTTGTTGGATTAGGAGGAACTGGTTCAGGTGTACCACGCGAAACCGGATTCGATATTACTGCCGCTTCTGAAATCATGGCCATCCTATGCTTGTCCAATGACTTAGCAGATTTGAAAAAACGTCTAGGAAATATTTTTGTTGGTTTCACCTATGATAAAAAGCCTATTTATGCGCGCGATTTGAAGGGACATGGAGCGATGACCGCCTTATTAAAAGATGCCATCAAACCAAATTTAGTACAAACGATTGAAGGATATCCAGCGATTATTCATGGAGGACCATTTGCTAATATTGCACAAGGTACTAATTCTGTCATTGCGACCCGTATGGGAATGACCTTGTCGGACTTTGTGGTAACTGAAGCAGGATTTGGAGCAGATCTAGGTGCTGAAAAATTTTTAGATATTAAATGTCAAAGTGCTGGCTTATCGCCAAAAGTTGTAGTGCTTGTCGCAACAGTACGAGCGTTAAAATATCATGGAGGTGCTGGTCTAGATGGATTGAATGAAGCTACCCCGACTGCAGTTCAAAAAGGCTTACCTAACTTGGAAAAGCATTTAGAAAATGTCCAAGGATTCAATATTCAACCAGTTGTCGCGATCAACAAATTCTTGTCAGATACGGATGAAGAGATAGCTATTATTCAAAACAGATGTAAGGAGTTGGGTATAAAAGCAGTGATTTCCAATGTGTGGGGCGAAGGCGGAGCCGGAGCCGAAGATTTAGCGAAAGCAGTCGTTGAAATGGCTGAAAAATCAGAAGGAAAATTCACCCCAACTTATGATTGGGCCATGCCTGTAGAAGATAAAATAAACGCAGTGGCGACCAAAATTTATGGCGCTAGTGCGGTAGAATATGCTCCTAGAGCTAAAGCAAACATGAGAAGAATCACCAGATTAGGCTTAGATCATTTACCTATTTGTATTGCCAAAACGCAAAAGTCATTATCCGATAATCCCAAGTTATTAGGTCGACCTACTGACTTTACAATAACCGTTCGAGAAATTGAAATTGCTGCTGGAGCAGGATTTTTAGTGCCGATCACTGGAGCTATTATGCGAATGCCTGGACTACCTGGAAAACCTTCAGCAGAGTTAATCGATATCGATAATGAAGGAAATATTACAGGACTTTTTTAGCGTAAACAAAATATAAAATTTGTAGAAATTCATTCATCCAACTAATCGATATCGAAACGAAGTTGAATATTCCCCCTCATCGAAGGGTAACTAAAAGTCGGGATAGCCAATTAGAATCCCTAAATTCAAACTAAAAACCTACCGCACATTTCAAAATTAAAAATGGAAAGACCTTTGTTTGAAGATATAAAGTCAGGAAAAGAATTCAATAGCTGGTACTGGCTCAAAGATGAAATGATTACGATATGTAAAAAATCAGGATGGCCATCTTATGGAAGAAAATTCGATTTAAGAGATAGAATCATGTATGCAATAGACAATAACGGTAAGATTAAGCCTGAAACAAAAAAGTCTAAACCTAGATCCAAATTTAATTGGTCAAAATCTAAACTAACTCTTAAAACAAAAATTACGGATAATGTTTCCTTCGGACCAAATTTCAGAAAATTTATGACAAGCCACATTGGAGACCACTTCTATTGTCATAGTGACTTCATGACTTGGGTTAAAAAAAATGAAGGAAAAAACCTACAAGAAGCTATCAATATTTGGAAGGAACTTGAATTAAGAAAAAAAGACCCAAATTTTAAAAGGAAAATTGCAGATAATAATATGTACAACCAGTACACAAGAGATTTTCTTCAAGATAATCCCAACAAAACAATTAAGGATGCCCGTAAATATTGGTTAATGAAAAAATTATTACCAACGAAGAACGGATTTGTGAAATATGAAAAATCAGATTTGACATTGAAATAACTAAACTGTAAGTAAAAAGAGTTAGTAACTCCAATCTCCTTAGACTTTCAAAAAGGCTTCATAAATTTGGCTCTGGATGAGTTCATTAAATTTAGAAACTTTAAACGATCTTCCTTCTCGATGAATACTTTGCTTTCGTTGAAAAATTATTAACGTTGATGGGTCATTAAGAATTCCTCCTTTTCACTTTCACTAGGACCGTATTCCCAGATATAAAAATATTGGTCTTCATAATTAATTGAAAAAGGGAATTGTTGTAGAAAAGGAAAACCCAATAAGCCATCTATATCTGCTTGATAGGCATCTTGAATAGTCGATAAATCAGTAAAAACAAAAGGCAGTTTTTCCATTTCATAATTACCTAAACTTAGATGATCAACACTTACCTCAATCACAGAATTTTTATTTTTATCTAAGCCATTAATTCCTACACTTCCTTTTCGCTTATAATATTTTTTTAATTTCCTTTTCAATCTTTTATCCAAGACATTGGCTTCCGCTCCTGTATCAATTCCCAAAGAATATTCTCGCTTACCAATCTTCACTTTTAAAATGGCAAAATGCCCTTCCATCTTAAATGGAATCTTTTCAATCAAACGCATCTTTTCGTCCAACTCCACACTTTGCGGATCTAATAATTTTAAAACTCGATTTTCATAATCAATAAATAGCTCATGATTTCTAATCAAATCTTGTCCGATGACTCCTCCCAATTTACATTTTTTGAGGTCTTCCAAATGTTGAATATCAATTTTATAACCATCAATATTTTTGTGGATCAAATTAGCTATACGTAATTCTGGAATCGTCAATTCTTCAATCATCATCCGTCCTGTAATCCCTATCGCCTCCACCGCATCGTCATCATGCTCAATTTTAGAAGAGTTAAGAAATAGGTTAGGTGCTCCTGTATCCAAAATAAAATTATCCGTCCCTGAAGCCAGAGCTGCTTCTAATAAAATTAAGCCACCATTCAACGTAAAATGTATTGTTGCTTCATTATCTGAAGTCATTTTTTCGGGCCTTTCCTCAACATTAGTCACTTCACTTACAGCAGACAATAATTCAAAGGATTGAGCAAAAGAGATTTGCCCACAGACGAAAAAAAAGCAAAGTAATTTCAAATATCTCATAGGAATAGTTTTTGGAAGGTCCTCAGTTCAAAGGAAATCCAGTCAATAAATCAATAGAATTATTGGTTATGATTACTTGCACATCATAGACAAGAATGGTACATGAAGTACTCAGTATTTATTCGTCGGAGATAGGGGGAAGTATGTTTTTAATGGTTGGTTAGGAAAATCAAAGTGTAGTTATTATTTATAATATCAATCTTCTTGCCACATTGAAAAATGAAGATTTGAAAAGATACTAAACCAAGGTATATAAAAAGGGAAATAGCAGCAGAGGCCAGTATTTGTTTGGCAATAAACAGATAGATATAATTTTTTATTTGGCCTAGAGGTCTATTTTTTTATAATTTTTTCTGTAAGTATTTGATCATCATTTTGGATGGAAAGAAAATAAACACCAACAGGGTACCTGATCATCGATAGTTCTAACTGAAGCAAACCACTTGCTGAACGAATTTCCTCCAATTGCATCAATTCACCAATTGAATTGTGTAGCTGAACTGTAAAATCTTTTTCTGGTGGACCCAAAAAACTAAAGCTAATCATATCTTCTACTGGATTAGGAAAAGCAACTAAGGTAAAAATAGATTTAAGATCTGATGTTGGTAAAGGATCACCATGCTCTCCCATATACTCTACCGAACAATCATTGTAAACTCGAAATCTTCTAGTGTGCTTTTGTAAACAATCCTCTCCGTTACAATCGTAATTGTAATGATAAATGAGTTCTATATATTCCGTTGCAACTGTTGAGGTAATATCCGTAATTACTTTGTTTGAAACGGGTGAAATTTCAGCAGCTACAAACATCGGATGCTCCAACCATAATTCCATTAGTGGCGACAAATTTAGCAGTCGACGACTTTTCATACTCAAAACCAAATTAACCTCATTGACGATAGAAGCACTTGGTATGGGTTTAAAGAACATACTATCCATACTCAAATCAAAAGAATCGATTAAAGTATTAAAATCGCTTGTTACTGTAATGGATGATTCCTCTTTAAGAAAAGCAATAGGATCGTTATAAAAAGAAGCATCATCAATTTGAGAGGTATCAATATAGAGTTCAAAAGATTGTAACTCTGGATCAGGATGCGTTTGAATTTCATAAAAATCTATCACTTCTTGCACATCCAAAAACGCTTCAGTGTTTGCAATAGCCCATAAAGCATTTTTAAATAATTGGACCGATGATTCATCCAACTCAATCTCAAAACGGTATATATTTTCATCTAAATAACTGTGCCTTAAAGCTAATCTACTTGCATCCAAATCAAACAAAGAGCGATTTTCATCAGATCCTTCACAAGAAGAATTAACAGCTTGAGCTTGGGCAAAATGGCATCCCAAAATCAAAAAAATCATGATGTACCATCGATTTCTCATTAGCTGTTTTTATAGAAATGTTTTATAAAGTGTAGGTAAGATTTTAAGTATAAAAGAAACATCCATCAATAAGTGCAGGGACAGGGCAATGGCCACGCTATTAAAAACCAGAAACGAACCACTATAAAAAACTACTTTCCAAAGTAATGAATTAAAGACAAGCGCAATGATTGATTCGTATCGACTTTACCAACTGTAAAATAATCATCATCCGAATAATCTTGAAATCCTAAATGATATCGTAAATCAATTCCTGTATTTTTCGTAGGATAAAATCCAATACCAAAAACACCAGAAAGATCTGTCTTCTTAATCCCATTTTTCAAACTATTGGAATCTTGATCTGGGCTAGAAAATGTCGTTTCTGAAGATTGTTCATAATCTAAAGATTTTTCCCCTCCGTTATCTAGAACTTGATCTATAAAATCAAATCGATAAGCTAAGTTCATTCCCAACATAATTTTCATAAATGAAGTCGGTTGATATGATAATAACAAAGGGGTATTGATATAATTCAATCTAGATAAATAAGTATTGGTTCCATTGGCCCCTCTGACGGAATTATTTTGTAAGTCTCCAACAGAAACTTGGCCTGGATCATTAATCTCTCCAGGTAAATCAGGTTCAAGTGAACTATCTAAAATACTTTCATCATAAGTATTCAGATTGATATCTTTTTTGAGGGAACTCAAGGTCAAACCACTTTGAATTGCAAAACGAGGATTCAATTGATATTCGGCCAAAAGGCCTCCTTCCCATCCACTATATCCAGGAGTTAAATGTACTCCGCCAATAGCGGCTAGTCTCCATCGTACAACTTTAGGTAGGATCACTTCACTATCCAAAGTTCGAGGGCTTGCCTCTAATTTTGACATATTAGTTGTAGGTAAATTCAACAATTCAGCCGAAGCTAAATAGTTATGCAATGTTTCAGGCAACTTATTTTCACTAACGATTGTATGGCTTTCTTCTTTCCAATCTGTGTTCAATTCTTCCTTCGCTGCTACCCCATTTTCCATATTGACTAGATCATGATCCGCTATTTTTTTATCCCTTGTTGAGTCAATATTATTTTTTCGTTTTACAACAAAAAGCTCTTTTTGTTTTTCATTTGCATGAAAATAAATCTTATCGCTGGAGGATTCTTGATGGCTTGCACCTAAATTTATAACATCTTGGTTACGGATTTTCTGATTTGCATTAGATGCACTTTTTGTAGAACTACTTTGAACTGAAGTAATCGTTTTTTCAATAGTTGTATTAGCTCTTTTTGTATTGATATTTTCAGTTATTGATTTATCATTCATTTCAATCACCTCTGTAGCATCAGCCACTGGAATATGAGATGGAATTGGAGTTACTTTAGGTGCAACAGATGGCACTTCCTGCTGTCCTCCAAATATAGCCATGGATGCGATTCCCATCAGAAAACCGATCATCAGTAATAATAATAAAGTCAAGTATTTTTTGTTATTAGACTTTTGAGGAAGCACTACGACGGGCATTTCCCGATCGAGCAAGTCGCTCATATTATTCCAGGCTCTATCGACAAATTGCTTATCGATATCTGAATTTTGATTTCTTTCATTACCCTGCATAAAGCCTTTGATTGTTATTTTTTTTTATCAATAGTTGTAATTTTTTTCTTGCTTCCGATAAATGCCATTTTGAAGTTCCCACACTGATATTCACTTGTTTAGAAATCTCGGGATGTGTCAAACCTTCAATGGCATATAATTTAAAAACTCTTTGAGTGGCTGGAGGTAATAAATCCACCATCTTTAAAATATCTTCAACATAAACATTGTCCAATGCAGTCTCTTGTACCGCTGCATCTCTTTCTTCAAAAACTAAAAACTGTAAATATTTGGAGTTCTTCTTAAAATAATCCGAAAGGCTGTGATAAACGATTCGTCTAATCCAGCCTTCCAGAGAACCTTTGAAGGAAAACGTATCTAACTTTTTGAATACTCTCAAAAATCCATTGTTCACTATTTCCATAGCGATATCTGGATCGTCTGTATATCTTCGACACATATAGATCATCCCCTGAAAATACTTGCGATAAAGTACTTCCTGACAGCGCCGGTCGTTGTTAATACAACCAGCTACTAATTCTGCTTCAGTAAACTTACTGGCTTTTAGCATGCCTAGGTTTAATCGTTTTAAGTAATATTAATTCTTTTCAATTTCTAAAATAATCATTTTCTTTAGTAAAAGAAAGTAGATTGAGTTTTAATGATTTGTTTAAAGACAGCACAAAATCTTCTACCATCTCTAAACAAACCTTTTAATAAAAAACCATTGCTTTACAAACGTTCAAATCAAATCGTGTGCGGACATTCAAAAAAATGGGTGTCATAGCTTTATATTCTTCGTTATTTGATTGGTCTTTCATTCAACTTGACGTCTTTACCATTAAAGACCGCCTTGTGTTTGCAAAGGGTTGGGTAAATAATCATTATTTTAGTAAAAACATTTTCAAAAAAAACACAAAATACTGAATACCAAACTTTTACGACAAATAAATATTTTCAAAAATCCTTATTCTATGTCATTAATTAAGAACTTTATTCTCTACCACCTTTACTCTTGAAAAGATAAAAATGGAATGAAATCAATTTTCCTAATCGTTTCGGTTTCTTAAACATCTTCATTATCTTCCGCCTGCAAACACAAACACCTTTCTATTATGCGAAATGAATTTACAGCATTTTCGATCATCTCTTTGCTGATCATAGCTGGTATTAGTTATTTCTTATGGTCTCCATTTTGGTGGTCCTTGGTGCTTATCGGTCCGATCATTCTTATCGGTGTTTATGATATGTTCCAGTCCAAACATGCGATTATGCGAAATTTCCCAATACTGGGAAGAGCTCGCTATGTCATGGAGGATTTAAGGCCTAAAATTTATCAATATTTTATTGAATCTGATACAGATGGCGCTCCTATCAGTCGAATATATCGTTCTATCGTTTATGCTAGAGCAAAAAAAGAACTAGATACGACTCCTTTTGGTACTCAAATAGATTTGTACAGCGAAGGTTACGAATGGATGAATCATTCTATTGCTGCACTAGATCCACATGATATGGATCATGATCCAAGGATAACGATAGGTGGCCCAGATTGTAAACAACCTTATAGCTGTAGCGTTTTCAATGTCTCCGCAATGAGTTTTGGCTCTTTGAGTAGTGCAGCTATTATGGCACTCAATGGAGGTGCAAAAATTGGCGGTTTTGCACACAATACTGGAGAAGGTGGTATCAGTCCATATCATTTAGATCCTGGTGGTGATTTAATTTATCAGATTGGTACTGGATATTTTGGTTGTCGATCAAAAGAAGGTGGTTTTTCAGCGTCTTTATATGAGGAACGAACCAAAGCCGATAATGTCAAAATGATCGAACTCAAATTATCGCAAGGAGCCAAACCCGGTCATGGAGGTATTTTACCTGCCAAAAAGAACACTAAAGAAATCTCAAAAATTAGAAACGTAGAGCCTTTCACAAATGTGAATTCACCACCCTATCATAAAGCCTTCAATACGCCCAATGGATTATTGATGTTTTTGAAACAATTAAGGGATTTATCTGGCGGAAAACCAGTCGGATTTAAATTATGTATGGGTAATAAAAGTGAATTCCTTGCCATTTGTAAGGCCATGGTGAGCACCGGTATAAAACCTGATTTTATTAGCGTGGACGGAGGGGAAGGTGGAACGGGTGCAGCACCTTTAGAGTTTTCTAATTCTGTCGGAATGCCTTACAAAGAAGGATTAGCTTTTGCCTATGATGCTTTAGTCGGATTTGATTTAAAAAAGGATATTAAAATCATTGCTGCAGGAAAAATCATCACTGGATTTCATATGTTCAGATCCATCGCTCTGGGAGCGGATATTTGTTATAGTGCTCGTGCCATGATGTTGGCCTTGGGTTGTATTCAAGCTTTAGAATGTAATAAAAATACTTGTCCAACAGGTGTAGCGACTCAAGATCGCGAACTGATTGCAGGCTTAAACGTTAATGATAAAAAAGTGCGTGTCGCCAATTATCACCAAGAAACAGTCCACGGGTTTGTTGAACTTTTAGCAGCAGCTGGCATAGCAGACCAAAAACAAATCAATCGATCGCATATTTATCGCCGAATTAGTATGCAAGAAACCAAACGATTTGATGAAGTTTATCCTTATGTCCCGGTTGGAAGTTTACGAAGCATGGATACTTGTCCAGACCACTTGAAATATTATTTAGCACAAGCTAGTGAAGAAAGTTTTGCCGCAGTGATTTGATCCTGTCCTGATTGTTGATTAACTAGGCAAGTATTCAGAATCATGTTTTTTTTGTATATTAGGAGAGTCAAAATGACACTGTGACTTTTTAGATTAATATAGTCCAATAATTGTATTCTATTTTTAAATAAAAATCCGAGAATTATGAGTTTTTTTGGTGAATTAAAGAAATTGTTTTTTGTCACTAAGTCTGTATCCAAATCTGCTTCAGACAAAGCAGTAGATGCGGGCAAAGAAGCTGGTGGAAAAGTATTAGAATCCGCAGATGATTTATTTGACCAGGCGAAAGATGCAGCGGGTGGTTTGGGTGAAAATATGATGGAAAAAGGAAGTGATCTTTTTGGTAAAGCTAAAGACTTCGCAAGTGATGCTAGCGAAAAAATAGCAGAATCCGATATGGCCAAAAATGTAATGGATACCACAGGTGACATGATGGAAAAAGCCAAAGGTGTAGCCGAAGATGTCGGTGGTAAAATCCTAGGTTCTGAGACTATGGAAAAAGCCAAAAATGTAACCGAAGATTTAGGAGGTACCATCCTTGAAAAAACGGGAGATTTGATGGAAAAAGCCAAAGGTGTAGCAGAAGATGTAGGCGGTAAAATACTGGGTTCTGATGCATTAGACAAAACTAAAAATGTAGCGGAAGATGTGGGCGGTACAATCCTAGAAACTGGTGGAGATGCAATGGACAAAACCGCAGAAGTTGCTGAAAATCTTGGCGCTAATGTTTTAGAAACTGGTGCTAAAGTCGGTGATAAATTGAAAGATGTAGCTGAAAAATTAGGTGGTGCGGCTATTGTAGGCGGTGGTAGTCTTTTTGATAAAGCTAAAGAAATGGCAGAAGATGTGGGATCTAAAATACAGGAGAAAAGTAGTGACATTATGGAGAAGGCACAAGCTGAAGCAGATCAACAATTTGACATGGATGCTATTGTAGATAAAGCCAAACAAATGGAATCTGATCTCAACGATCAAGTTGCTGGTTCAGCTCCAAAGGTTGGTTATGATAACGATAGTAGCCTATTAGACGGCACAGATGATTTTTTCTCAAAAGCAGAAAGATTTGCTGAAGGAGATTACTTCAATGAAGGAGCAAAAAAGGCGGAAGATACGATCGATGATGTGGTCGACAATGAAGTCAAACTAATTGATAATTTAGGTGATCAAGTAGAAAAATTACCAGAAGCGACAAAAGAACCATTCAAAGGAGATATCCATGGTTTTGATGATGCAGATGGCGATGGTGATCCATTGATTGATGATGCCATCATCGACGAGACTTAGCATACTTTTTTCTTTATTGAAAAAAAATTACCTTCGATTGTATATTACGATCGAAGGCATTTTTTTTGCCTTTTTTTATCTAAAGTCTAAGTAAAAAGTGGTCGCTTTTAAGCGAAAAAAGCATCAAACGAATTCAACTATTTAGCTAAAGCTTTGTGAATTTCGCTTACACTAATCCGATGATGCGAAGTATCAAAAACAGCTTTCCCATTTTTTACCAAAATAATTTGAGGCGACTGATGGGTCACTTCCAAATCATCGGCAATTTTGTTAGAGATCGCTCGAAAATTGATCAAATCTAGATAGTAAAATGACATTTCAGTAGGACTAATATCCCAATCTCCAATCAAGCCTTGCTTCGCTCCTTCACTAATCCCGCAACGAATACTATGTTTAAAAAACATCACAGGCTTGCTATGCGATTCCTCAATTGCCGCAGCTAATTGAGCTTCCGTTTCTAATGCTTGCCAGCCATCTATCAAATCTGAATTCTGTGCTTTTTTAAAATTTTCCAAAAACCCCATTTGTCAATATTTTGAAATTATTAATTCAATTTTAGTCAGTTATATTTAGTTTTCAAACAAGATTTATGCTAGATTGTTGTAAAAATTTTGGAGGAATCCGTTTTTCCCATAATTTTACCAAAAAGAGGATCATATTTGAATAAATTTAAACGAGAAGGCCTAGTTCAAAACGTCCACTACAACACTAAAATTCATGCAGCTCAAAAAAATAGAACAATACATTCAACACTACAAAAAATTCCTCCAAAAATCGCGTGACTATCCAGAAGCTTATAAATGGGAATCCTTACAAATTTTCCAAAAAAATTGGGATATCGATGCACCCGATTTCGGTAAAATGTATAATGCGAGTTTAGAAAATAGTTTTAGTCGTAGATTATGGAAAGGCGATAATTTTGATCCTAAAAATCGGATGTTACAATTTATAAAAATCCAGCCAGACTTTGTGAGAAGAATGTTTCGGGATTTGATGGATGAAAGCAAAGAACATGGGACTCGAAGCTCTCGCTTTTTATTTGGTTGTGAAGAACTGTTAAAAGATTATAAAACAATCAATCGAAGTTCTATTGAAAACAATCATTATCATGAAAACAATCACATGATGTCCTTGTATCTAGGATTTTTATTCCCACAAAAATATGCTTTATATTTCTATCCTGAGTTTAAAAATTTCATGATTAAACTAGGCAGTACCAAAGTCCCTGCTGCTTTTGAAGTAGATCGCTTTTACAAGATATTACGCACTTTGAATAACTTTCTACTCAAAGATGAAGAACTATTAAAAGTACATCAACAAAAGTTAGATGCCTCTAAACATTACATGCAGCCTACCCTGCTATTAGCTCAAGATTTTTATGAAACTTGCGGTCGAGAAGATTTAAGAATAGAAGATTTTTAATCGAAAAAAGTGGATAAGGGACTTAACAAGTAATGAGTTAAACAAAAAAAGCCATCCGCTTATGGCGGACAGCTTTTTTATGCGGAGGAGGAGGGATTCGAACCCCCGGTACCC
>CAYTVR010000205.1:0-13247 GCA_964441245.1 uncultured Saprospiraceae bacterium
TCCAAAGGCATTTGACTATAGTCAAAACCATAACAAACCTTGTTTTCAAATTTTGGATATTTGGCTCCAGACATTGACTTAGGCACATATTCACAGTTTCCATTTCTAAAATCTGGATGCCCATAAATTTGAAATTGCTTATTCGTTCCTCGACCAACATTGACCGTCGTCCCTTCAAATAAGCACAAAGAAGGATACAGATAAATAGATCGCAAGTTCGGTAAATTAGGAGAAGGTTTGATCGGCAAATCATAAACCAGATCATGATTATAATTTTCACAAACTACATATTTCAAATCACATTGAAGACCATTGGCTAACCACTTTTCACCATTGATCATCTGAGCATATTCTGCGATGGTCATCCCATGAACAATCGGTATTTCATGCATTCCAACAAAGGATCTATAAGGAGCTTCCAAAACCGGTCCATCCACATAATGTCCATTTGGATTGGGACGATCCAAGACCAAAAACTCAATATTATTTTCAGCGCAAGCTTCCATTACATAATGCATCGTAGAGATATAAGTGTAAAACCGAGCTCCTACATCTTGAATATCAAATACAATCAGATCAATTTCATTTAGATCAGCTTTTACTGGTTTTTTATTTTTCCCATGAAGGGAAATCAACGGAATCCCCGTACGATCGTCTATTCCATCTTTGATATGTTCTCCAGCATCTGCTTTGCCTCTAAAACCATGCTCAGGGGCAAATATCTTTTCAATCTTTATTCCCTTTTCCAAAAGGAAATCAACCAAGTGAGTTTCTTCAATCATTG
The DNA here is from genome assembly GCA_964441245.1 of uncultured Saprospiraceae bacterium. Taxonomy (GTDB): domain Bacteria; phylum Bacteroidota; class Bacteroidia; order Chitinophagales; family Saprospiraceae; genus JALZUU01. Next base: position 785 of record CAYTVR010000205.1, read on the forward strand.
AAGTTTGATTCACCACCATTGCTATTTTCTTACCTTGCAGCAAAGATTCATATGCTTCCCAATTATAAGCACCAGGAAATATTTCTTTTTCCACTTCCTCCTCTTCTACAACTGGTACTTCCGCTTGAGGCAAGTTTTGTTCAGTCGTATCGGTATCCGTCGTTTTCATTTTTGCATCATCACATCCTGTAGGTGCGGTAGATATAAAACAGAAAAAAAGCAAAATGATTTTTAAGTTCGCTAGCATAATTGTATTTTTGAATTTCGAGTGTATTAGTATTTAAAAATGCGCTCCAACAGCAAGAACGCAGTGAGACTTAGGTCGATCATGATTTAAAAATTTGTAAAGAATAAAGGAGCGAAAAACACTTCTTTTAACGAATCATGATGGACTAAAGTATCTCTGCGTTTTTTTATTGATCTTTGGGTTTTAATTTTAAAAATGAAGAAAAAAACGTACGCTGTTATTGATATTGAAACCACTGGTGGCCGTGCTGCCAGGGATCGTATTACAGAGATTGCTATTGTCTTACACGATGGAGAAAAAATCATCGACCAATGGGAATCTTTGATCAATCCTGAACGTGAGATTCCCTACAATATTACTAAAATCACTGGAATTACTCAAGAAATGGTGGAAGAGGCTCCAAGATTTTATGAAGTAGCCAAAAAAGTAGTCCAGATGACAGAAGGCGCGATCTTCGTTGCCCACAATGTACGATTCGATTATGGTTTTATCAAAGAAGAATTCAAACGATTGGGCTTTACTTATACACGCAAACAATTATGTACGGTACGCTTGTCGCGAAAATCTTTCCCCGGTTTACGTTCATACAGTCTAGGAAATTTGATCAAACATTTCAAAATCAAAGTCAATGATCGCCATCGAGCAATGGCGGATACGCAAGCAACAGTCACTCTATTAGAACATATTTTTGCCAAAGAAAATAGCTCTGAAGATATTGATACTTTAATCAACAAAGGAATCAAATTGTCGCAGTTGCCCAAATCTATTAGCTTAGAAAAATTGCATAGTTTGCCTGAAGCCTGTGGCGTTTATTATTTTCATGATAAAAATGGGGATATTATTTATGTCGGCAAAAGTATCAATATCAAAAAAAGAATTATGGATCACTTTGCGGATAAAACCGAAAAGGGTCAAAAAATAAATCGAGGCGTTCACGATATTACCTATGAGATGACAGGAAGCGAATTGGTCGCATTGCTTTATGAATCACATGAAATCAAAACACATCATCCGCGCATTAACCGAGCACAACGGGCAAGATCTTATAACTACTGTATTTTTATGTATAAAAATGAGGCGGGCTATATTTGTTTGCACAATGCTAGGATCACCGCTAAGAACAAATCCAAACTTCAAATTCTTAGAGAATTTCCCAATTTGAATGCTTCCAAAGCTGCTCTAAATCGTATCGTGGAAGAATTCGAATTGTGTCAATCTTATTGCAATATTGACAATACAGGAAATGCTTGTTTCTATTATCATATTCATAAATGTAGAGGTGCTTGTATTAAAGAAGAAAGTCCTGAAGATTATAATGCTCGATTGATGCAAGGAGTCGATTATCTCGGCATTGAATTCCGAGGTAGTTTTTTGATTTTGGATAAAGGAAGACATGAGCAAGAACGAGCAGTGGTGTTGGTAGAAGATGGTCAATATCAAGGTTTTGGCTATGCCAATATGGAAAGTGATCAAGGAGATATAGAAACGCTAAAAGAGGTGATCAAACCTTTTCATCATAATCCAGATGTTATTCGAATTATCAGACAATTTATGGATGGGAAAAATGGTGTTCAAGTCATCAAATTTTAGATAAGAATATGAAGAATGGAAAAGTACTGGCGCTTAGTATTAGCCCTACTCACACGATGAAAAAAATAAATCAAGCGTCTATTCAATTACTCAAAGGATTAGGAGTGGAAGGAGATGCTCATATGGGCAAAACGGTCAAACATCGATCAAGAGTAGCCAAGGATCCAAGCCAGCCTAACTTAAGACAGGTACATTTAATCCACATAGAATTGCATCAAGAATTAGCAAGCAAAGGATTTCAAATTACTCCCGGTCAAATGGGTGAGAACATCACCACCACGGGAATTGAATTGTTAAAATTACCTAAGGATGCTATTTTAAATATAGGCTTGGATGCAAAGATTCAAATCACTGGATTAAGAAATCCATGTCATCAATTAAATGGGATACAAGAAGGGCTAATGCAAGCAGTTTTAGACAAAGATGATGAGGGCAATTTGATTCGAAAAGCTGGAATTATGGGAATTGTATTGAAAAGTGGTGCAATTAATATAGGCGATCAGATTGTCGTCGAACTTCCATCAAAACCTTTTGTAGAATTAGATCGAGTATAAATTTCTTCTAATGCTGAAATTGTTTTTCCAAAATCGTCTTCATTTCTGATTGTACTTTTTGAGCAGCGGCTCTTGCTTGTTCTGCAAAATCTTCTCCTTCACTTGCGAATATAATGCCGCGAGAAGAGTTGACCAACAAGCCCGTCAAATCAGTCATCCCATAATCAGAAACGCCTTGCAAATTTCCACCTTGTGCACCAATTCCAGGCACCAATAAAAAATGTTCTGGAGCAATTTCCCGAATCTCTTTAAATTTTTCTGGGTGCGTTGCTCCAACTACAAACATCAAACTTTCAGGACTTCCCCACTCCATTGCTTTACGCATGACTTTTTCATACAAAGGCATTCCATTCTCTTGTGGTGTAAATTGGAAATCATTGCTTCCTTTATTAGAAGTCAAAGCCAACAAGATGACCCATTTGTTTTTAAACTCTAAAAATGGCGCTACCGAATCCACGCCCATATATGGAGCGACGGTTACTGAATCAAAATCGAAAGTTTCAAAAAATGCTTTGGCATAAAGCCGAGAAGTATTTCCAATATCACCACGTTTGGCATCCGCAATAGTGAAGTGATGAGATGGAATATAATCCATTGTTTTTTCTAAAGATTTCCAACCTTTTGGCCCTAGCGCCTCATAAAAAGCAAGATTAGGTTTGTAAGCCACACACAAATCATGAGTCGCATCGATGATCTGTTTGTTAAACTCAAAAACGGGATCTTCCGCTTTCAATAAGTGTTTTGGAATTCTAGAAAAATCAGTGTCTAAACCGACACAAAGGTAGGATCCTTTTTGAAGGATTTGTGTTTGAATATCAGAACGAGTCATTAAAATTCTCAATCAATTGGTCAAAAAATAGCAATTGAATTCCAAATTTTCTTCAGAAATCAATTAAGAAAATGGCTTAGAAATTTCTAAACCTCTACTCCATTAATGGCTTCTACACCAGTTACTTCTGGAACATTCATTCTCAAGGTTTGCTCAATTCCAGCGCGCATGGTCATTGTTGACATCGCACAGCCTTCACAGTTACCCAACCACTTGATTTGAACTTTAAGGTCATCAGTTACATCAACCACCTCCACATTTCCACCATCAACCGCTAAATGTGGCCGAATATCATCCAATGCTTTTTCAATTCGTTCTAATAATTCTTTTTTTGCTTCTATCTGCATATTACAAAGGTACGGGAGTATTTACTATAAACAAAGTTTATTTTGGGGTTTTATACTAGTTGTTAGTTCTTGGTCTGTTGGTTGTTCGTACTAAAAAGACTAAAGTGCTAATATCTAATATCCAAAGTCTAACCTTTCACTTCAACAATTTTTGTAGGGTCATTGTTTTGATTTCGAATCGCTACTTGATCGACTAATTTTTGAGCGACAGCTAGAAAAGCATTTTTACTGGGTGAATCACCTGCCTGTTGGATGATAGGTTGTCCTTGATCTCCTGCTTCTCGAATGCCTTGAACCAATGGAATTTGCCCCAATAAAGCACTTTCACTATAACCCGCCATTCGTTCTCCACCACCTTTTCCAAAGATATGGTATTTATTATCTGGTAATTCTTTTGGGGTAAACCAACTCATATTTTCCACTACGCCAAGAATAGGGACATTGACCGAAGGTAACAAAAACATGTTCATCGCTTTGATCGCATCTGCTACGGCAACTTCCTGAGGGGTCGTCACCAAAACAGCCCCTGTCACTGGAACGGTCTGCACCAAAGTCAATTGAATATCTCCAGTACCTGGAGGTAAATCAACAATCAAATAGTCTAAATCCGGCCAGACACAATCATTGAAAAATTGCTTAATAATCGCTCCTAATCTTGGCCCTCTCAACACCACCGCTTGTTGTGCCTCGATGATAAAACCAATCGACATCACAGGTATCCCATAAGCTTCTAAGGGCGTAATTTTAGGCTTGCCGTGTATCTCTTGAACTTTCGGTCTCTTTCCTTGCAATCCCAACATGGTAGGAATCGAAGGTCCATATAGATCCGCATCAATTAAACCTACTCGATGTCCTAATTGTTTTAAACCTAAAGCCAAATTAGTGGAAACGGTAGATTTTCCGACACCACCTTTTCCTGATGCAACGGCGATAATATTTTTAACCTGTGGAATCGTACTAGTAGATTGTTTCGATTGTTGGCTTTGCGCAAAATTGTGGATATTCACTTGCGCATTCGGATAAATTTCTTGAATGGCAGCAATACAAGCAAAATTGAGTTCAGACTTCCCAGGCATACTCAAAGTAGGAAGTCGAAGACTAAAGTTGACATTTTGTCCTTCTATTTTGAGATCTTGGACCATGTTCATCGTCATCAAATCTCTTCCAGTATTCGGATCAGGCACTTTGGATAAGGCCTCAACAATTTTTACTTTTTCAATCGTCATTTTTTTCCATTATTTTGCACAAAAATACAATTAAAATAGAGCTTTATGTGATTTTATAAGCTTTGTTTTAAAACAATAGTCCTACTTAATCAGTAGCAAAATCAACACTTGAGATTCAAATGCTTTTAATTGTCTGCTTTTCCAAAATACTTATATTTGAATGGTAAATGAAAAGTATAAAATGTTAAACCGAGATAGGATTAGAATTAGGATGTTTAAATTTAAGTTGTCAGAGTTATGAGATATATTATTCTATTTTCATTATTATCGCTGATGAGTTCTCCATCTTTTGGACAAGAGAATAATTGGCTATTTGGAGGTGAACAAATAAATGTTCAAATTTTATTTCTTAATCCTTACTATGAATTTGGAGCAGATCGAATTAATCATTTTGGTTTTGGAGGTGGAGTGAATGTTTATAAGCAATTCTTTGTTGGAGCTTATAAACAATGGGGAAGCTGGCCATCTCCTCAGGAAGGGAGTGATTTTGAATCAAAGTATAGTCATGGTGGATTCTGGATAGGACATATTAATCGAATAAAGAAAAGTAATTACTCAATTCTTATTAGTTGCCAACTAGGAAAAGGTGAATCAGTATCAAAACAGAATACACCTATTATTTTTACAGATGCCCAAATACGATTTAATGTAATCACTCCAGAAGTTGGAATTGAATATCGATTTATGAATTTCACTGCAATAATGCTAAGCACAGGATATCATTCTTATTCAAAAATCGATGAAGATGATCAACCGATTGGTTTCGGTGGCTTTGATTTAAACAAATATTATACAAAATTAAGTTTCAGAATTGGACGATTAGGTAATTGATGAAAATTTATATACACAGTCCCAGTTTTCGTTGACAAATGCTATAAACATATCCACATTATTTATTGGGCTCAGTCTTTGTTTTTTAATTCATCGATTGTTTTTAATACCCATTCATCTTCTTTTAATTTTATAGATTTACTATACACTTCAATAGCTTGTACATTGTAACCATGTGTCATATAATAGTAGCCTAAATTATTATAAACAACTGGATCTTTTGGATGCAGTGCTATGTTGTATTTTAGTAAATCAATTGCCAAATCTTCTCTATCATAATGAGACAAACCATAAGCAAATGAATTGATGTAGCCTTGCATCGGCATCACTTCATGCCCCATTTTAAAACTGATCATTTTGTAGTGGTCTTTTATACCATCAACCAAATCGTTTTTATTTTGATATTTAGGATGGTAATAATTTGTGATTTCAGGGAAGGTGTAAAACTTGTACAGTTCTCTGAGACCATCATAAGTTGAGCGATGGGGCACTGAATAGTGATTCTCGTCTGGATAATATTTAGTTGTTAGATTTATCTTCCAATCTGTTGATTTGTAAGCTTCAATAAATTTTTGATTGGGTATGTCAATTGCTTTCATAAATCCTGAAGTATCTGACATTATATTTTCTTTTGCAAGAAACTTCGGTCGATTATTAGCAGCTGTAAAATATACATTCTCAGTGGACAGATCTGATTGATTTAAAGTATCCAGAACTTCATTTAAGAAAGATTCATTTGCAAGTCCAAAGCCAGGATCTATGGCAATATAATTATCAAAATAATCTCGTTTTCTAAGTAAAGCTTCAAAAGACATCAAGCCACCCAATGAATGTCCAATTATTGTTCTGTGATTTGATGTATTATAATTAGCATCAATATGTGGAATCAATTCTTGTGTTATAAAATCCAAGAACCTAGGTCCACCACCTGACATTTCGAAATCAACATCTTTTACAGGGGTTAAATCTCTACCTCTATTGGTATTAGGAATGCCGACTACAATTGATCGTGGTATGAAGTCATTACCATTTGTGGCTATACTTAGAAAATCTACAGTTGTTGTTGTGTGATTAAATTGACTTTCTCCATCAAGTACGTAGATAACGGGTAAGTTTACCATTTTCTCATCCATCCCCCAAAGACCTTGAGGTTGATAGATGTATATCTCCCTTTTTTCCTCAAGAATGGAAGATTGGATTTCAATTATCTGCCCAATTTTTATAGGCTTGCTCTCTATCAATTCTTGGCCAATTAATTTGACTTGACTAAAGACTAGTAATATCAAAAAATTATACTTTTTCATCTTCTTTAATTTGATTTAATCTAAGTTTTCAGTATCCATGCCATTGTATTCCTAAATAACTTGATTCATTTACTATCACATTTTTATAACAACTGATTTACTATCTACATAACCTATTCTTGTAGAACGTATGTGTAAATAGGTGCCCTCTTTTTTTTCTAAAGGAACCATGTAAGGTTTCCAGTGGTCCAGTTCTGTAATGGTATCGGCTGAGTGACTATATTGATATACAACATCTGCACCTTCTGTTTGACAAAATGCGGTGTAAGAATGGTCAATAAGTTCGACTTTAGGTTCAGCTGTAAACGGTTGTACCATATCTGGCCACATGTCTAATAGTAACTGGGCTTCTGGGATATCTCCTTTATCAAAAATTTTCTTTTGCCAATGCTCCAAATCTGCTAACATGGTTTTAATTTTATCTTTGTATTGTGGCAAGTGAGCGATATTGTTTACTTGTTCCGGGTCGGCATTTACGTCATAAAATTCTATCTCTGGTTTGGTAGGATTAAACCAAAGCATTTGCGTATCGTTTAGCTCACCTGCATCATGCAGTCTAAGGAATTCAAGCATCATAGGTATTTTCTTACGATATTCAATATCCATGTATCTTGGCAGATTAGGATGGTAGTTCTTAACAAGCATATAATTTTTGTTGCGAATACAACGAACACGATCATAACAAGTATCGAATCGGTCACCCGAACCGAAAATATAGTCCCGCTCTCCAGTCTGTTGGTTACCCAAAAATGCCTTCCCCTGAATGTAATCAGGAACATCAATATTAGCTAGCGATAAAATGGTAGGAGCAATATCAACAAAGGAAATCAACCTGTTGGTCCGCCCAATTTTTGTTTTATTGGGTGAACGTACCAGAAAAGGTACTTTTAAACCACTATCATAAATCAATCTTTTTCCACGGGGAAGTGGTCCTCCATGGTCGCTAAAAAAAAAGATGTAAGTATTCTCATATTCTCCAGTGGATTTTAATTCCTCAATTAACCTTCCTACCTGAGCATCCATTTCCTCTATATTAGAATAATTACGAGCAAAGTCTATTCGAGACTGTTTAAAATCGGGTATGTAAGAAGGCAATTTAATAGCTTCAGGCTTTACTCTTAAACTATCTTTTGCTTTTGCCCAAAGTCTCGATTCATGGGTAACATAACAGTTAAATATTGCTAAAAATGGTTGATTGGCATCCCGGTTTTTATAATGAGCACTACCACTATTTTCATCCCAGGCAGAGAGAGGCGAGGCGAATTGTAGATCGGTTTTATGGTTGTTTGTGCAAAAATAACCAGCTTTGCGCATAAATGTGGTGTAACATTTTACTTCATTTGGCAAAACGGTTGAGTAGTTGCAAAACGGCCTACCTTCCCTATCTTTTTTCCATTTGGCTACCTTATCATAATGACGTTTGCCCCAGCCATTGAAATCGGCACCAGTGCGCATGTTGTGTGTCCCTATACTAACCGGGTACATTCCAGTTATTATGCTCGAACGGCTTGGGGAACAAACACCTACAGTGCTAAAGGCATTATCATAAATCTGGCTTTCGCTTGCCAGTTGATCCAAATTTGGTGTTTTTGCTAGACTATCGCCGTAAAAGTTTAGATTAGGACTAATGTCTTCACATGTAATTATCAAAAAATTCGGTCTTTTTAAATCGCGCTCTTGTGCATGACTAAAGGATAAAGTAAAAAATGTAAAGATAATAGTAAGGTAACTATGAATTTTAAGAAAACAGATCATAATTAAAGTATTTATTCTCGTATCAAGTTTAACATTTTGACTTATATGTCGGGGATTAATTTTACAATTATTTAAAAAATAGATAGATGATTTGTTTAAGGAGGTGTGTCGAATATAATCATATATTTTATAAATTCCTTGAAAGACCAAGCAATAGATAACTTATGAGAACAATTGAATTGTCTTGGATTCGACCTTTTTTTAGAAATTGTTACTATAGTAAAGTAAGTCGGTACCGAAATGTTCGATACCGACTTACAGTCTTAGTGTCCCCGTCTATATTTGCCTAACTTTTATCTGACTCAAAATTGGGACTCATATTTATATTTGAAAAGCACTTAACCTGTATGAACCTATTTCACTACTTTTACCGTTTTCATTTCACCATTAATATCAATAGTGATAAAATAAATACCGGATTTTAAGTCAGCAGTATGATATTCAAAGGTATTCGAACCAGCGGGTTGTCTTTTATAATTTTGTGTGTACAATGTGCGCCCCAATAAATCCGTCACCTTTAGTTGAACGTCCTTTGCATTTTTTAAGTAGAAATTGATGTTTGTTACATCTCCTAATGGGTTGGGGGATACACTAAAGTCGCTAATTATCTCATCAATGTCATCAGTATCAGAAATGAATTCGGTGCCTTCAAAAGTAATATCATCTAAATAGAGACTATGACTCCCGTTACTAGTGCCCTTAAACCAAAATATCACTTCTGGTGCTCCAGTTATACCAGGAATCTCAACTATATTTTCAACCCATTCATTAGCTTCAGGAAAATAAATATCAGTATTCGGGGCAGTCGCTAAATCTGAACCGCTTTTCGAAAATATGTTATTCCATGATACACCACAATCTGTCGAGTAAGCTACGTCTAAGCGATCATCATTTTCATCTGTCATTTGGACATAAGCATGAGAGAATTTCATCTTAACCATATCCAAATCAGAAAAGTCAATTATTGGAGTGATAAAATTCATCTCTTCGCCTGGAAGTGTTCTACCAAGGCGAAACCTTAGACTAACCTTAGAGTTACCGAAGGCTCCAACGTTTGAGTTAGGGCTGCTTGCAAGTCCAAGTAACTTTATATCTCCTCCATAAAAAAGGCCTATGTCTGGAAGGATGTTAGGTGGTGTCAATTCTTGTTCAAAACCAATAGTATCAGGAAGTTCCATTACTGTTTCATCCAGAATCCTAATGGTCTCCGCTACAAAATTGTTAGTGGCATCTAAATCATAAGACAATCCATTGACGGCATTCACTTCGACAATAATTTGATTTTCTTCATCTTGAAGATCAAAATTTCCAATAGAAATATTGATTTCATTTCCTGGCTCTAAAAAACCTGTCCAGTTGTAATCAAAACTTTCACCTCCTTCTATTCTTGCTGATAATTCAAGAGAAGTAATAGCTACAATAGAAGCATTTATGATATTTACTGATGGTGCTAAGGAAGTGTTACAATAACTGCTCTGACCAAAATTAGACTGTAGTGCAGCATCTGGAAAGTTAATTACATCAGCAGGTTTGCTATAAGCAGCTTGATGAACTACTTTGGTGGCATCATCTTGAATAAAAACAACAACCCCTAATTGTCCTATACTGTAAATATAACTTGGAATAGCAACCGTGAATGATTCCGTCCCTGTTTCACTTACGCTCCAAGTATCTGACAAGGTTGTACCATTAGCATCGGGAATCATATCCCTCATGGTGTATCCAAAGTTCGTTTCGCCATTTGTTCCTGGGGCAATAGGAAAACTAATCTCCTCCTCTACTATCACAACTCGCAATTTCATGCTACCCGTCTGTAACGCATTAACGACAGTTCCGCTTACATTTTCAATATTGACATTAATCGAAATGTTTTCATAATTCGTATCAAAACTATGCGTAACATCCAGATCAAATGGAGCACTTACTGCTGCTGCTGCATCCAGTAGTGCTTGATTTGCGTTGGAGGGATTCCCCTCATTTAGAAACGTTGAAGCTGGAGTGTATTCTGAATCAATTAAAGCGAGAGGTACGCCAAATATATTATAATAATCAGCTCTTGTTTGAACTTCAGATGGATTATGTATATTCATAGGGTCAAAACCAGGAATTGAAGCACGATATTTCAAGGGAATTACGTTATCCAAATTATTGCTTAGCAGTAAATCAAAAGGGGGATTGTGTACAGCGCAAGCTTGGCATGAAGCATTTGTGAATTCTTCAATAAGTACCACCCTGTTCTGTGCATAAAGACCAAAAAAATTAAATAATAAAAATAGGCTTACAAACAGCGTTTTTTTCGTAATGCGGGTATTGAAAAATGTAGAAATAATTATACATGTAATGTTTTTCATGAGATTTAAATTGTTTTTGGAGTTTTAAGCTCCTTGATTAATTTATTTGACAATAAAGTTCACATTTACCAAATCCGGAATAATGCGGATTCGCTGCACAGAGAAGGAATAAAATATTGTAAAGTTGCTGACATATTTTATTTTTAAATCGTTGAAATCTAATGTTTCAGTTTTTTTCGTCCAAGGGCTTATCATCATGTGGAGGAGAACGTCCCCGCATCCACACAGTAGACAGCTTTTGCTGGCTATAAAATTTTTATTTTTTATACAAAAAAATAATTATTTAAAGTCACCTGCTTGCTGCCAACTTAAGAGCATGTTTAAATTTCTACTTCTTGATAACCAGTATTTTAGGAACTTGACTTCCTCTCAAAATGGTCACCTAGCTCGCTAGGCAACAATTTCGATACTTCGTCAAAACCCTAAACTCCTGATTATCAATTCATATATATTTTAAACATGCGCTAACTATTCTAACTATTGACGCTTAGATATTGCCCCTCATAAACGCTATTTTCAAAGCTAAAATTCCTACATTTGCAGCGCGATGAACGTTTATCATGATTTAGCCTCTTTACCGAAGTTTAAAAAAGCCGTTGTGACCATTGGTAGCTTTGATGGTGTACATGCTGGTCATCAACAAATCATCCAACAAGTCAATCAATTGGCTCGCCAAATCGGTGGAGAAAGTATTCTACTCACCTTTCATCCTCATCCACGTTTATTTCTGAATCCTGACGATACTTCTCTTCAACTCATCACGACCATAGATGAAAAGGTCACCTTATTAGAAAATTATGGCATCGACAATCTAGTCATTGTTCCTTTTAATAAAGAATTTGCCCAACAATCTCCGAAAGAATATATTGAGGACTTTTTGATGGCTAAATTTAATCCTGCCTTTATTGTCATTGGTTATGATCATCAATTTGGTAAAAATCGAGCTGGCGATATTCATTTTCTAAAAAAGTATGAAAACAACGGACATTTCCGAATCCTCGAAATCGAAAAGCAAGAAGTAGACAATATCGCAGTCAGCTCTACAAAAGTTCGAAAAGCATTAGAACACGGCGATGTCAAAACCACGGCTCATTTACTCAATCATTCTTATACTTTAAGTGGTACGGTCGAACATGGTCAAAAAATTGGTCATACTATCGGCTTTCCAACAGCTAATTTGTCTTTAAACAGCAAACATAAATTAATTCCACCTTTTGGCATTTATGCCGTATATGTTCATCATCAAAAAGAAAGGTACCAAGGTATGCTCTATATTGGTGATCGACCTACCCTATCAGAACATGATAACAAAACGATAGAAGTCAACATTTTTAATTTTAACAAAAATATCTATGGCGATAAATTAAAAATTGAATTCATCGACTTTATCCGTTCTGATCAAAAGTTTGAAGGGCTTGATCAATTAAAA
>CAYTVR010000206.1:0-13166 GCA_964441245.1 uncultured Saprospiraceae bacterium
CAAAGATCACCATTGCGATCAAAAAGACCATGATTAGTACGCCATATACCCGCCATAAAACTTCATTCTTAATATCTGCCATCTCAATTCTTCCTTTTTGGAATGACTATTTTTTTGGGTGTTCCTTTAGGCATTTTCAAATTCAAAGAGGTGACACTTTTTTCAACCTCTGATCTTTTACTCTTGACCATTAAATCAGATTGGATGGCCATGTAATGCCAACGTATCTGAGTGATTTCTTTTTGCAAGGCCTGTATTTGTCTAATTTTCTTTTCAGAATAGTGGGCATTTGCGATATAGATCATTGCCAAAAAGGAGACGAAAAGAACAAAGGGTAGGTTCTTTAGAATCAGCGAAGCACTCATGTTTCCTAACTCGAAATACTCTTTAACTCCTTTTTTATTTTTGGCCATGGGTACCGTTTTATTGGGCCTTAGTTTTTTACTGTTTCTTTAATGCCTCTCCATTTCTCATGAAAAAAATGGAGAGGTCTTACGTAAAGTTTGAATTTGTTATAGTGTTTCGTAGCGGTAACCGAGCGAATCGATTGGTACTAGGTTGTTTTATTTTAAAATATAATCAACCGTGTTAATTATATCTATTTCTTTTTTGCGACTCTGAATTTAGCACTTCTAGCTCTTGGATTTCTTCTAATTTCTTCTGGTGCTGGCAACAATGCCTTCTTGGTGATGATTTTAAATGGACGATTGATATTGCCATAAAAATCTTTTTCTTGTTCACCAGTAAAATTGCCGGTTTTGAAAAAATTCTTCACTAAACGATCTTCCAAAGAGTGATAAGAAATAATGACTAATCGTCCTCCTGGCCTAAGCACTTCTAGTGAAGCTTGTAAAAAATCTTTCAAAGCGCCCATTTCGTCATTGACTTCGATTCGCAAGGCTTGAAAAACTTGAGCCAGATAGCGATGTCGTTGTCCACGAACCAATGGATTCAAAATAGCTAGGAAATCTCCAACTGTTTGGATCTTTCGAGTACTTCTTTCACTTACAATTGCTTTAGATAACATTTTCGAATTTCTAACTTCTCCGTAAAGGCTAAAAACCGATTGTAATTCTTCGGCAGAATAAGTGTTCAGTAAGTCATGAGCTTTCGTTTCTCCTTCTTGATTCATTCGCATATCTAATTCCGAATCAAATCGAAAAGAAAAACCTCTGCTTGCATCATCTAGTTGGTGAGAAGAAACACCCAAGTCGCCTAAAATTCCATCAACTTGAGTTACTTGGTGTAATCGCAGGAATTTTTTAAGATACCTAAAATTATGATGGATAAAAGTAAAGCGTTCATTCTCCGTTATATTCGGTAACACATCTTCATCTTGATCGAAACCGAACAAATGCCCTTTGGCATCTAGTTTTTTTAAAATTTCTTTGCTGTGCCCACCTCCGCCGAATGTTGCATCGACAAATATTCCTCCTTCTTCAATTTCTAGGGCATCGATACTTTCCTTTAATAATACAGGATCGTGATAATTCATTCGTTATATATAGTAGACTTTTTGCTATTCATCAGAATCTGAAGATCCACCTCCGCCTCCTGGCACACTATTGATTGGAGCGACTTCTTTAGGTCCCCAAACATCTTCAGCCAAATCTGAAAAGTCTTCTGGCTCTTCTGATATTAGTTTGTCATATCTCTCTTGCGACCAGATTTCAATACGATCATTCATTCCTAATAAGGTAACCGTCTTTGCGATCCCAGCATATTCCAATAATCTTTTGGACAATAAGATTCGATCGGCACTATCTGGGGATAAATCGGTAGCTCCTCGATAAAAATATCGTTTGAACTCTCGATTCTTTTTGATGTATTGATTCAATTGATTAACTTTCAAACTAATCACATCCCAAACATTTCTAGGATATAGTACCAAACAGTGCTCTACTCCTCTATTGATTACAAATTCATGTTGCTGACCTTCTGTTAATTCTCCTAACTGCTTTAGCAGAGATGTAGGCAATTTCATCCGCCCTTTGGCGTCGATCTTACACTCGTATTCTCCGATTAATTGTCGCATAATTAACTAACAGTACTGTTTGTAAATCAAAAATAAGACATTTTTGACACAAATTCCCACTTTTACCCACTTTAATAGTAAAAAAAGTTACCAACATTGGTGAGTTAGATCAAAAAAGATCTACATGTTAGCGAATAGATGATAAGAATAGTCTTTTTTTGTGTACATTTTGTAAAAAAAGACCATTTTGTTAATTTTTTTAACAAAAAAAGCATTTCAATTTCCCACTTCGTGCAAAAACAGATGATTCTCTCTTTTATCTAAATTTGAATTTTAGACTCAAATAGCAGATTCTCGAGAACTCGCTTTTTTAATCGGGGCGTCATGTGCATAGCTACTAAAAAAACTTCTCCATTTCATGTTGAGGACTCCAAAAACGGCTTCACTTATAATGCTTGTATTCATTTTTGAGACGCCCAAAATTCTATCTGTAAAGGTAATTGGGACTTCTACTATTTTAAATCCGAGTGTTCTTGTAGCAAATTTCATTTCAATTTGAAATGCATAGCCTACGAATCGAATCTTGTCTAAGTCCATTATTTCTAATACATCTCTTTGATAACAGACAAAACCTGCAGTAGGATCTTTTACTGGCATCCAACTAATCATCCTTACATATAATGAAGCTCCATAAGATAAAAGAATTCTATCCCAAGGCCAATTTTCTAATTTTCCTCCTTTTACATAACGAGAACCTACTGACATCCCTACCCCGTCCTTGGAACAGGCTTCCCACAATCGAATTAAGTCTTTAGGATTATGTGAAAAATCGGCATCCATTTCAAAAATATAATTATAACCTCGCTCCAGTCCCCATCGAAATCCTCGAATATATGCCGTTCCCAGACCTAGTTTGCCTGTTCGTTCTACAATATGAAGCGCTCCAGCATACTCTTCTTGCATATCCTTTACGATCTGAGCAGTACCATCGGGGGATCCATCATCTACTATCAATATGTGAAACTCTTTTTCTAAAGAAAAGACCGCCCGAATTATATTCGCGACATTTTCTTTTTCATTATAGGTTGGTATGATTACTAAACGGTCAAACAAAGCTTTATAGTTGAATAATTTTTGGAAAATATTTTTTTTTCAGCTAAACAAATATATAAATATTTTTACTCATCACCTTTCCAATACTTATAAACAGTCATGATTAAAACGTTCAAAGCTATCAAGGAATTGTTGGTTTCCTCTTACCAAAACGGGAATTCTTGTATTTAGGTTCTATTTAGATGCAAAATATAACTATTGAAGGACAAAAGCTGCATAAAAGAACGTTATCATTGGGTTTATTTGTCTGGAAATGTTTGATTTAGAAAAATTCTTACTTATATCTTTTATTAATTTAAAATTTTGGATTAGAAATCTTATTTCAAATTTCCAGCTTCAATAAATTAAAAAAAATTATATTTCTCCGAAGGATTCTATTATATTGTCTGTCTAAACTTTGTATTGGTCAATATTTAAGTCCTAACTCCATACCATATTGAATACAGGAAAAATATTAAAGAGAATAATTAGATAACCAAACACTTACTCAATTATGACTTCTTCTACTCGAATGAGTACCCTCGTGGTACTCTTATTGTTTTGTATTCAACCGATATTTTCACAAATAGATCATTCACAAACCCCACCATCACAGCCAAATAGAACTTGTTCGACAATGGAGCTTCATGAGCAAAAAATGCTTACAAATAAGGCGTACAAAACTAGGTTTAAGGAAAAACTAGCGAATGCTCAAAATGTAATTAGCAATCCTCAAGCAAATGTGGCATTATGTGCCAACCCTGTCATCATCCCCATGGCCGTTCACTATCAAGGAATTTCAACTCCAAATGCTGCGGATATGGATTGTTTGATTGCACTTGCGGAAAATCAAATCCAGATTCTAAATGATGATTATCACGGAACCAATTCAGATATTTCAACTTGGAATACTAATTCAGTTCATTTTCCTGGTGTCGAGAATGGAGAAACTTGTATTCAGTTTTGTTTAGCGAATATCAATCATCCTACCGGTTATAACTTAAGTGATGGTGATATAGCGGTGACCTTCAATGAATTTAGTGGTGACTTTAATAGTGATTGGACGAATTACCTAAATATATTTGTTCGAGATATCAATTTCTTAGGTTTTTCTCCCCTAGGAGGCGATGGTAATGGTGATGGTGTAACTGTTGATGATGATGCTTTCGGATCAGGAGCTGGATGTTCAGGAGTGGGTGTTACACCAAGTTCTCCCTATAATTTAGGTCGTACCTTAACCCATGAGTTAGGACATTACTTACTCTTAGATCATATCTGGGGAGGAGGTTGTGGTAATGATGATGGCATTGGAGATACCCCAGATTCTAATGATCCTTGGTATGGATGTCCTTCTATTCCTTCTCAGACTTGTGGTTCCAATGATATGTCTATGAATTATATGGACTATACCAATGATGCTTGTATGTATATGTTCTCTGAAGGACAATCAACCGTAATGGAAAATTATGTTGCCAGTAACTTAGCAAATCTAACCAATAATGCTCCTAATGTATGCGGTACGGTTCAACCTAGTATCGCTTTTACCAGTAGTGCTTCCTCTTTTATCGAAGGTACTAGCAGTTGTAATGGTGGCGGTACTCAAACAATAAGTGTTCAAATAGCGATTAGCAGTCCTCCTTCTACCACTACTATTGCCAATATAAGTGCCTTTGGTACGGCCACTAGTGGTCAAGATTTTAGTTTGTCTACCTCTTCAGTGAGTTTTCCAGCAGGAGTTGCTTCCATTCAAACGATTAATCTTACCATTACTGAAGATGCCTACATAGAAGGTCCGGAAGACATCCAACTTTCCTACACCCTTAATTCTAATGGAGGTGATGCCATAGAAGGAACCGCTAATCAAACACATACAGTAACTATTGATAATGATGACTTTTTACCTGCTGCTTCAGGAGAAATTACTTTATTGAATGAGACTTTTAATTCAGGAGCGACCGGATGGACTGTGACTAATGGAGGAGGTAATACTACTTGGGGCTTATCTTCCGCTTTCGGTAGTTCAACTAACACCCTAGATGGATCACCGTTTATGATTATTGATACTCGTTTTAATAATAGTAATTACGATGACGTAGTCACCTCTCCTTCTCTTAATTCTGATGGAATGACAGCAATTACATTAAAGTTTGATCAATATATCAATGTTCGAAATAATAATCCAGAGAGTTTAGATGTAGATGTTTGGAATGGATCTTCTTGGCAAAATGTCTTTAATTGGAATCAATCCAATGGTGACGTAGGAGGCTGGAATAATCCAAATCAAGTTTCTGTTGATATTACAGCACATGCCAATCCAAATATGCAAGTCCGTTTTGCTTATACTGCATCACGTGGTCGATGGTGGGCAGTCGATAATGTACAGATTACAGCTACTTCAAATACTGAGATACAAACCGATAACAATTCTGGAGCTGGTTCTGCTGATCATCATTTGGGACCTTTTGAAACTGTTCATTTTTATGATATGAATACTGGAAATATCATGATGACTATTGAAAATACTTCAGCACACGATTACGGTTGTACTACTGTTGAAGTTGATCAGTCTGCTACTAATAATCCTGGAGCTTCCTCCAGTAGCGCTCCTGAAGCTGGATTCATTACCAGTAAAAATTTCTTAGTGAGTCCTGAATTCAATAATCCAGCGGGAACTTATATCCTTTCTCTTTATTATACTGCAGCAGAGATTAATGGTTGGGCAGCAGCAGCTGGACTACCGATTATAGATTTAGAAATCGTAAAAAGTAGTTCTAACATTAGCACAGCTACTTTGATCGAATTAATAACACCAACCGTTAGTGATTTCAGTGGAGATTATATTTATACTGGGAGCTTTACTAAAGGATTCTCTGGTTTTGCACTTGGTAATCCTGCTAGTATTTTACCTGTTGAAATGCTTGATTTTTCTGCTACGGCAAAGGAAAAATCAATTTTACTAAATTGGGCAACTGCAAGTGAATCTAATAACAAAGGTTTTGAAATTCTACGAAGTACTGAAACTGCTAATGATTTTATACCAATTGGCTGGTTAGATGGTTATGGTAATAGCACGGAGGAAAGAAATTATCGTTTTGAGGACAGTCAAGTTCAAGAAGGTCTAACTTATTATTATCAACTTCGACAAATTGATTTTGATGAAAAAACTAGCACCTCTTCTATCGTATCTGGAAAAATTTCTGATAAAGAAGGAAATAGTTCATTTAATATCTATCCGAATCCTGCTCGATCGTCTTTACAAGTAAACTTATTTGCGAAAGCAGATGGTCTATTAAAGATTATAGATGTAACTGGTAGAATAATAAAACAAGATAATTACAAGATAGGTGAACAAAGTTTTAGTATCGATTTATCTAATTTAGAACGAGGTATTTATTGGGTCTTAACGCAAGAAGAAAGCTTAGAAATACAAGTGCAGAAATTTGTAAAAATGTAGGAACTGAATATCAATCTACTCAAAGAAAAAATATTAAAAAATCAGAAAAGGATTCTCTATTGATTGACATTTAAAAATAAATGCTTTCGACGACTTCCTTCTTGAGCAGAAACAATATATAAACAATATATAAACATAGACGCAGTAGCCAAACCTAGTTGACTACTGCGTTTATAAAAGTATATTTCTTTGATGAATTAAAATAATTTAGGAAAACGCTGTGGATCTGATTCATACATCATTTTGTAAATCATTTCAAAAACATCTTCTGGATTTGGCTTAGAAAAATAGTCACCATCTGATCCATAAGGAGGTCGATGAGGAGCAGCACTTAAGGTCATCGGTTTAGAATCGAGATAATGATATGCTCCTTGCTTTTCTAACACTTCTTGCATCATATAAGCTGTTCCACCTCCTGGAACATCTTCATCCATAAAAACAACTCGATTGGTTTTTTGAATCGACTCCACGATTAAATGTTCCAAGTCAAAAGGTAATAAGGTTTGTACATCTATTAATTCTACAGAAATATTATAAGCCTTGAGCATGGCCATTCCAGCTTCAGCAACGCGTACACAAGATCCATAAGTCACCACAGTAATGTCTGTCCCTTCACTTAGGATCTCGGGGACTCCAAGAGGAACGGTATATTCACCAATATTATCAGGGATTTTCTCTTTTAGACGATATCCATTTAAGCATTCGATAATAATTGCAGGATCATTTGATTGCAACATCGTATTGTAAAATCCAACCGCTTGCGTCATATTTCTGGGAACGCAAAGATAGATCCCTCGTAAAGATCCTAATATCATCCCCATAGGAGATCCTGCATGCCAAATCCCTTCTAGTCGATGTCCTCGAGTTCTAATAATAGTAGGAGCTTGTTGTTGCCCATTACTTCTATATCGAAGAGTAGCCAAATCATCAGACAATGGTTCCAAACCATAAATTAAGTAATCTAGATATTGAATTTCAACAATTGGACGAAGCCCTCTCATGGCCATTCCCAACCCTTTTCCCATGATAGACCATTCTCGAATTCCCGTATCAAACACTCGTTCTTTTCCGTACTTTTCTTGGAGGCCTGCAAATCCTTGATTCACATCTCCGATGTGTCCTACATCTTCTCCAAAAGCAAAAACAGATGGATTTCGATCTAACACTTTATCAAAAAAAGTATTCAATACTTTGAAACCATTGACCGTTGGAGATGCATCGCTATATTCTGGGTCTATCACTGGAATGCTGAGGGCACTTTTATCGGTCTCACTATGTAGATTGTAATAATATTTTTGTTGACCTTTTGCTTCAGCATCCTGCCAAAGCTTTAAAAGAGTCATTCTAATTGTTTCGTTTTCATCTCCTATTGCAAAGAGCATACGACGAGCATTTTGAATCAATTCGCTGAAAGTAGGATCAATTAATTTTTTTAATTCTTCTTTTATGGTCCTAACCGATTCTTTTTCTGATTCAAAACTAGTATAAATACCTTCTAAATTTTGACGATATTCTTTTATCGGGTTGTAATAATTATCCCAAGCCTTTTTCCGAGCTTTTCGTACATAATTTTTTGCATCGGCTTCTAGATTCTGCAACTCTGTTTCATCAGCAATACCTTCAGAAAGAATCCAGTTTCTCATCACTTTGACACAATCATTATTTTTCTCCCATTTCAAACGATCAGCATCTTTATACCGCTCATGTGAACCTGAAGTTGAATGTCCTTGAGGTTGCGTTAAATCCTCTACATGAAATAATGCTGGCGTATGATTTTTCCGAACATCGGCGATACCTTCTTCATACATTTTACAAAGAGCTGGATAATCCCATCCTTTCACATTATAAATTCGGAGGCCTTCGTTCTTATGTTCTTGTTTCATTCCGCTTAAAGCGGCAGAGATACTTTCCTTGGCTGTTTGATATTTTTTAGGAACAGAAATTCCATAGCCATCATCCCAAACAGAAACTGCTAAAGGTACTTGTAATACCACTGCAGCATTCATGGTTTCCCAAAAAATACCTTCTGACGTACTCGCATCACCAATTGTACAAAAACACACCTCGTTTCCTTTGTCAGAGAAAGAAGTGCCTGTACGTAAAGTCTCACTTTCTCTATATTTTTTCGAAGCAAAAGCCAATCCTAAACCTCTAGCCATTTGACCTCCTGTACAAGAAATATCTGATGATATATTATAAATTTCTTGATGATTGGTCCAATCTCCATTTTGATCAACAGCAGGAGAAGAGTAATGACAATTCATTTGCCGACCACCAGAAAAAGGATCATTTTCTGTATCAGCATATAACTGGGCAAAAAAGTCTTCTACAGTTGACAAACCCAGGGCAAACATGAAAGTTTGATCTCGATAATATCCTGAACGCCAATCTCCTTTTTGAAATGCCCGAGCCATCGCTACTTGGGGTACTTCTTTTCCATCTCCTAAGATCCCAAATTTTGCTTTGCCTGTCAATACTTCTCTCCGACCGAGCAAACTTGTTTCTCGACTAACTCGGCAAATCCAGTAATCTTTTAATACATCTGCCGCATAAGTGGCTGCTTTTGTATTTTTTTGAGACTTTTTTTGGACGATTTCAGGATTCTCAATCATATAGATAGTTTAGTTTTTAAAGGGATGAGTCTTTAAGCAGATTCGTTGAAATGAATCAGTAACGGATTAAATCCTCAATTTGGCTGCAAAAATATAAAAAAAATAGCCATAAAAAGGTTTAAAATAATCCTTTTTTTTTAAAATTAATCTCATTAAAAATCTGCATTTTTGAGAAAAATCGGTTAAAAAGGTAGTAACCAGACTGATATGATTAAGAACATTAACTATGTTTCCTATCTACCATTTTTAAAGACGAAGCACAAGGGAACTTTTAAATGATGCTATTTGGTTCATTATTTGCGAGATATGAAGGTTAAATAAGGGGAATATTGTTCCTTTTTCTAAAAATTAACGTCTAAATATTGAATGCGGATGAGCTCTATATTTTTAACTATTTTTTAACGGCAAAACCATTGCGAAAACTTTTAATTTCAGTTAAAATAGAGTAAATTTGTTTATAACTTATTTCATGAACCAAATCCATTTATAAAAAATGAAAAAAATATTTGCACTTTTAACGATATTAAGTCTTGTAGGAACTTTCGCTTTCGCGCAAAATAAACAGCTTGCTGAGAAAGTAGAAACTGTTGCCGCTGCCACTCTTCCAACTGCTGGACCAGCAATGGATTTTGAAACTATGGAGGTTGATTATGGAACAATTGCTCAAAACAGTGATCCTTACCGACTTTTCAAATTTACAAATACAGGTACAGAACCTTTACAGATCACTCATGCCAAAGGAAGTTGTGGTTGTACAACCCCTGATTGGCCAAAAGAACCTATTTTCCCTGGTGAATCTGGTGAAATTAAGGTAAAATATGATACAAAGCGTATTGGTAAATTTGTTAAGAGAGTAACTTTGACTACAAATATGCCTGATAAAACCGTTTTGACCATCAAAGGTTTAGTTGAAAAAGCAGCGCCAGAGCCAGAAGGTGTTCCTGCTAGCCAACCAAACATTTTAGGTGGTGGTGAGTAAATATTGATATTATTTATACAATAAAAAAAGCCGGTGATTGTGAATCACCGGCTTTTTTTATTTCCTTCATTTAAGAGAAAAAGAAAACCCTTGCTTTGTAGCAAGGGTCTCTAACCCAAACAAATAAACACAAAAACTACTTTTAAATAATTTTGATAATACAATTATAATGCCTTTTGAATAATTCAACAAGAGATATGCCTTTTTTTTGTGACATTAAAAACAGAAGACAAATCCATACCTCACACAAGAAAACAATAAAAATACGTAGCTTTTTGGGACACTGTTTTCTTCTCTTTACTTCAAAAATATAGTCACTTTTTAAATATTCAATTGATCTTATGTCAGTCTAGTGGGTTTTTTGTTATCTAAATTCAGAGATCACAATACCTAAAGTTTAGTCCTCAACGAAAGAAAATAAGGATTGATTTTCTAAAAAATTCAGACAAAATCAAGGAAACATTTACCTCTTAACGAGAAAAGACTTTCATTCTTCTATTTTTATTCATAATTTATCTAAAAAATCAATTTTTGAGTTTTTTAGAACTTAAATTTCTGTAATTCTATTTTATCAAACCTATCAATTTACGCTTAGTGGAAGAACATCTTTATAAAATTGCTGAAAAACGAGTCAAAAAGAAAAAAGACTTTTATGGACATCTGAGCGCTTATATTGCAGTTGGGCTCTTTTTCTTTATGATCAATATGGCCACTTTCGATGGAGAACTTTGGTTCTTTTTCCCACTTTTTCCATGGGGCATTGGTTTGTTGATTCATTATTTTAGTGTATTTGGCCTTCCTTGGACCGGTGCACTAACTTCAGAATGGGAAGATCGAGAATTGGCGAAAGAAATGGACAATTTGCGAAAAGCAACTAATAAGCAGCGAATCCAGTCAAATTATGAAGAACTTGAACTTGATGACAATCCTAATGTAGCTCCCGATGATGAATTAGAGCTCAAAGAATTCAAAAAATTGAGAAAAGAATGGGATGATTCTGATTTTGTATAAAAAAATCAAACCTCATGATATTCCATAGTATAAAACTTTAAAAAAATACTCGTCCATTTTTCGGTTGTAGCTTGAATTTCATTTCCGGTACTTTGTGTCAAAATACTACATATGAAATTCAAGAAATTACACCATCAACCCACTCCTTTATTGATTGCAAATGTTTGGGATGTCCCTAGCGCAAAAGCAGCTGAGAATTCCAATTTCCAAGCCATTGGTACTTCTAGCTCCGCCATTGCCAACATGTTGGGCTACCAAGATGGCGAAGAAATGAGTTTTAGCGAATTGGAATATATTGTCCAACGCATCGCTAGCAATACTTCACTCCCTTTATCAGTCGATTTAGAAGGAGGCTATAGCCGCAAAGCTTCTACCATTGTTGATCACATCAAACGCCTAGTTGATATTGGTGTCGTAGGAATCAATATTGAAGACAGTATTGTCGATGGAACTCGAAATATTCTTGATCCGATCCATTTTATGGAAACGCTCCTTTCCATTAAAAATCAATTGGTCCAATCTCATATCGAAGTCTTTTTAAATATAAGGACGGATACTTTTTTGTTAGGACTTCCTGATCCAATTCAAAAAACAAAGAAACGAATACAATTGTATGAAAGTGCTGGCGCTGATGGAATTTTCATACCTTGCATTCTTAAAGAAAAAGATATTAAAACGGTTGTCGATTTTACCGCCTTACCGATCAATGTGATGTCTATGCCCGATTTACCTAATTTTGAAAAACTAAGCAGTTTGGGCGTTCAACGTATCAGTATGGGAAATTTCCTATTTGATCAAATGTATCAAAGCCTCGAACAAATGCTTCAAGTCATCAAAATTCAACAATCATTTAAATCCATTTTTTAACATGTTGATCACCGAAAAGAAAAAAATTGAGACCTATTACCAAGCCTTAATAGATCGATCTGAAAGCTTTGTTGGTATTTTTTATGTTGGTGTAAAAACAACTTCCGTTTTTTGTATCGCTACTTGTCGAGCAAGAAAACCTAAATTAAAAAATGTAGAATTCTACACCACTTTCAAAGAAGCGCTTGATCATGGCTATCGCCCCTGCAAAATATGTAAACCAACCGAAAATGCGAATCAAGCTCCTGACCAAGTAGAGAAAGCGATCAAAATGGTCAAAGAAAATCCTAAAGAAAAAATATCTGACTATACACTTCGCCAACATCAAATCAGTCCAGAAGTAGTTCGCAGATGGTTTAACAAAAACTATGGCATGACCTTTCATGCCTATCAGCGTATGTATCGGATCAATAATGCTTTGATTGAATTAAAAAGTGGAAAACGAACCACTGAAACGGCCTTTGATACCGGATATGAATCCTTGAGCGGTTTTGGATATACTTATAAAAAATTGATCGGTCAATCTCCACAAAACAGTACCAATAATCAAGTCATTTTAATTAATCGATTGACCACTCCCCTAGGCCCCATGTTTATTTGTTCTAGCGAAAAAGGAATATGTCTGGTGGAATTCGTAGACAGAAAAATGTTAGAAACAGAATTCAAAGATTTACAAAAATTATTAAAAGCTAATATCATCACAGGTGACAATCAGCACATTCAACAAGCTAAAAAAGAACTAGCAGAATATTTTGCTGGCCAGCGAAAAAACTTCGCCTTTGACATCCATACTCCAGGAACAGCATTTCAAAATAAAGTATGGACCGCTTTGAACAAAATTCCCTATGGTCAAACTTCAACTTACCAAGCTCTTGCCGAAAACATCGATCAACCAACTGCCGTTCGAGCAGTAGCTAGAGCCAATGGTTACAATCGCTTAGCCATCGTCGTCCCTTGCCATCGAATCATTGGAAAAGACGGTCAATTACGAGGTTATGGCGGTGGAATCGAACGAAAACGTTGGCTGATTGAGCATGAATCAAAATTCAGCTCTACTTAACTAATAAGTTCTTTAAAATCTATTGACGCTTTTATTTTATTTTTCCAATCAATGATTACCTTTACTGATTCATTTAGAAGTGTTACTGAATGGTACTTATCATCAATAAGACTAGG
>CAYTVR010000207.1:0-12969 GCA_964441245.1 uncultured Saprospiraceae bacterium
GTTTCATCACCTCACATTATTTAATTTTTGTTGACTAGAATAAGCTTTCTTATCCTTTTTTTTGCCTTTTAGCAAATTCGCTGTGAGAGAAGGAGTCGAACCTTCACGGAGCGGTTAGCCTTAGCACATGTTGTTTTTAGTGGTCAACCCCTGTTCTACCGAAGTAAAACTTATGCTATGTTTATCCCTGATTCTCCACCCCCGAGACAAGGGGGCATGGCTGCCTGTTTCATCACCTCACATTATTTTCAATTTAAAAGAAATAATCTTTATCATTTCTTATAGTTGATATTACAAATATACAGGCAAACGAGCTTTTAATGCAAATTTTACAACAAAAAAGATTTATTTTTACAAAATCAATAATAAAAGACTAAAAAGATGATGAAATAATGAATCAGATAGTTTCAAATAAGGAGAATTTTACAAATTTTGCAACAATTATATCTACGGTTACCAAATTCTCACATTAGGTAGCATATTTTTTCACTATATCTATTGAATTAGAGTAAAAAATGGCATTTTCGAAAATATATTGATCTACTTTTCAATTTAAATCCGATCGAGAGAACTAAGTTTTGCGTTTTCAGGAGATTGCGCTTACCTTTGGATATAGAAGTTGTTTTAAAGTAGCTTCATAAAATAAGCTCAAATAATGACTTTCTGAAAATTCCTATTTGTAACTCAAATTTTTAAAGTGATCAGATCAAGTTCTTTTGTATGGATTGTTTTAGGTGGATTATTTTTTTTAAACAGCTGTTCTAATCCAGCAGCTAATCCTAATAAAATTGATTACTCTTTTTTATCTACTGAATATTGTAAATGCACGGAACGTTCTATGGAACTTAATAGGAAGATGGAACAGCTTTTCAACAATAATAAAAATGAAGAAATAAACCAGTTGATCCCTAAAGTGGGGAAACAATTTACAATATCTATCGACTGTTGTCAAAAAGTGAAAGATGGACACACTAGAAAGGTATTAAATAAAGATAAAATCGAAGATTCCTTGAAAAAGGATTGTCCAGAAATGCCTCAAAGGTTGGTATCAGATTTATTAACTAAGATCAATTAAATTTTTCTCGTTGTAGTACGTATTCTTCGTATTCTGCTATTTTCCCATCTAATGCTTCACGCATCGCTACTGTTGGATAATATAACTTTGATTGCTCATCATAGGCAATCCATTCTTCCTCTCCAAAATCTTTAGCTAGAGCATAAATAGATTGCTCAAAAGATTCTATCTCCTGCCCCAATTCATCTGTTTCTGACTTATAACCATTAATCATCCAATCACTCCAGTAAAGCATTTTTACTAGTGTTCTAAATTTATCGGAAGTCAATGTTAATTTCATTTTACAATATGGATAGAGTCAAATATGTTATTCTACGGAGCAATGGACTTTGTGTTACTAAGTAGATGAATCATTTTCCATCATTTCAGTGAATAAGACTAAAGTCATTGATTTTTTCTAAAAACTGACTTGATTTAGTCTTTATTTCGATTAGTTATTTATCCAATAATTGTATTAGAATGCCAATGATTCCAATAGATAAACAAAGAGGCGAAAATAGTTTTGAATCCGCTTTAGCAAATTCCGTATTTTTTATTTTCTTGAAAAAGCCTACATAATTAAAATCTCCAATGGCACGTAAAATAAAAATAGGAGGAATAATCCAATAGACGTAATTTGTGGTCCAATTTGGAATTTGAACAGTTATAAATCCAGATTTCATAAGATAAAGCAGCCCAATTGAAACCAATACCAGCCCAACTAATAAGGTGGCTAATTTAGGAATTGAAGGGATATTTTCCTGATTGACTTTTGTAGGAATAACCTTTTTCACCCCCCAAGTGCCTCCAAAAAGCCAATAGAAATGAAAGCCACCTAGGATGCTAAAAACAAAGAATAGAATTATAGAAAGAATCACGACAAGCATAAGTTTGTTGAATCTTCAATATTTCTGAAAAAATTAAAAGGACAACATGGTATTAACAACAATAAACGAATTATTTATCCTCCAGCAATAGCCCTCATAATTTCTGTACAAATGATCGCACCATAGGTTCCTAAGGCATAACCTAATACGGCCATCAATACGCCAACTGGAGCTAAAGCGGGACTAAAAGCTGCAGCAACTACTGGTGCAGATGCTGCTCCTCCAACATTAGCTTGACTACCTACAGCCACATAAAAGAATGGAGCTTTGATCACTTTAGCCGTAACCAATAGTACTGTCACATGCACCAACATCCAAATAATTCCTACTGCAAACAAACCTAGGTTATTAAAAATTTCTCCAATATTCATTTTCATCCCAATGGTCGCCACCAAAATATAAATAAAAATAGATCCCCAGGTTGACGCACCAATCCCTTCTAATTTCCGAGCTCTAGTAAATGATAAAATCAAACCAAGAGTCGTTGAAATTACAATCAACCAAAAGAAATGAGACATGAAAGAATTGAGTCGATAAGCAGAAAGCGTTTCCTTATAATTTTTCA
The DNA here is from genome assembly GCA_964441245.1 of uncultured Saprospiraceae bacterium. Lineage (GTDB taxonomy): Bacteria > Bacteroidota > Bacteroidia > Chitinophagales > Saprospiraceae > JALZUU01. The sequence goes on from CAYTVR010000207.1 coordinate 2,507, forward strand.
TAAATGGCGTCATCAAATCTGCTCCCCAATGAGAAATACCAACAGAACCAAAGGCAACCGCCAACATAATAAACAAACTGGTTGTGGTGGGCATTTTAGCAATACTTGCACTATAATCCGCTACTGATTTTTTCAAACTTTCGATCGCCGAATTATCTGCTTTAAGCCAGGCATCTACTCGATCAGAAATATTTGCACCATACAACAAAAATCCCATCCAAATATTAGCCACGATCACATCTACTACAATCATGGTAGGAAAAATTGGCTTCTCCTCTACTTCATAAATGATGGCCATTGCATTCTGATTGGCTCCTCCTCCGATCCAACTTCCGGCGACTGTTGATAATCCTCTCCATACTTGGTCCGGTTCTGCATCAATCAATCCAGGAGCAAAATTTAAGATTAAAAACAAGGCGATTGGACCTCCAATGATAATTCCAATAGTGGCTGCAAAGAACATGATTAAAGCTTTTGACCCTAAGTCGTAAATACCTTTTAAATCAATGCTCAGACAAAGTAATACTAAACTCGCTGGTAACAAATAACGCGAAGCAACATAATATAATTGAGAATGACCTTGGAACTGTTTAGTATCTGGAATTTTTTCATCTTTTATCCATTGTTCGATTTCCGAAAAGGACATATTAGGATCAGGAAGTTGATGACCTAACTGCTGCAAATAAGCTAATAAATCATAATCATACCAATGCGCAGCAATCAAACCCAATGGCCAATGCAATAAAGCGGGTAGAAAATAACAAAGTAAAAAGGCAGGCACATAAGTATAAAACTTTTTCCAAGCTGGACTGTCTAAGTGAGAGGTGTAAAATACTCCAGCTAATATGGTTAATAAAAAACCCAATAAAACAGCATCACTCGTAAAAATTGGTTCCATTCTAATTTTTTTGTTTGTTTAATTTTGGCTTAGGTCTAAAGATAATCTTTTATTGGAAAATGCCTAAATTGCTATGCTTTTTGAATTTATAAGATCTTTTTATCTTTAAAAATCGAAATTAGCGTTCTAAGTAAGTATTCCCGAAAAATTAATCATTATTAAACACAGATTTAATTTCTAAACTCAAACAATTATGACTAAACAAGATAAAGAATTCATGCGCGAAGCCATTCGCTTGTCGCAAAAAGGAATGGACAACAATGAAGGAGGACCTTTCGGAGCAATCGTCGTTAAAAATGGGATCATTATTGGTGTGGGGAATAATCAAGTAACCTCTTCTAATGATCCGACCGCTCATGCTGAGGTGGTAGCGATCAGAGATGCTTGTAAAAAGCTAGAGACTTTTCAATTAGATGATTGCGTTATATATACTTCCTGTGAACCTTGTCCGATGTGTCTTGGAGCTATTTACTGGGCACGCCCTAAGAAAATATTTTTTGCTTGTTCTAGAGAAGATGCTGCTGCAATCGATTTTGATGATGATTTTATTTATAAAGAAATTCCGCTTCCTATCGATCAAAGACAAATTGAGACGACTCAGTTATTACAAAAGGAAGGGCAAGTTGTTTTTAATAAATGGAAAGCCAAAGGGGATAAGACGGTGTATTAATTGGTTCTACCGACTTTCAGTTGCCCTAGCCGCGATATCTTCACTACGTTTCGATTGGTTGGTAGTTGTTGGGCTAGGTCCATTTTTAAAAAAATCAATTCCTGAACATTACTAAATATATTTTTTCTTCGTTTTACTATCACAGGTATTTATAAAAAATCAGACATGGATATTAAAAAATATTTTTCTAGAGGTTTATTGATTGCGATGGTCGTATTATTGAATATTGGCTGTGACCAGCAAACGAAGAAAATGGCGCAAGAGACACTCGAACCTCATTCGCGGAGCTCCTACATGTATGATACTTTTCAACTTCAATTGGCTAAAAACAAAGGAGCCTTTTTGAGTACATTTGCAGAAAGTGAGGGGAATCTCCGTTTCTGGGCTTTACAGTTTTTTCCCACTTTAATGTTGGTCTTTTTACTATTGTATACTTTATTTTCCAAACAACTAAATCATTTGCAAATCATTGCACTTAGCTTTATCATCGGTGGCGGAATCAGTAATATCATTGATCGTCTTTTATATGGTGCAGTAACCGATTTCATGATTGTCGGAGTAGGAAATTTGCGAACTGGAATTTTTAATTTTGCAGATTTATCTATCATGATTGGAATGGTCATTTTTCTTTTTGTCAACTTTCGGCAGGAGCCTAAAACGGAATCAACTTAATGAAAACATATTTGCTTTTTGCTCTGTCTATTGCTCTATTGCTTTTGTCTTGTCAACAAGAACCCAGTTTGGATGAACTAAAGTCAACCATCATCCAAATGAATCAAGAAATGGAAAAAGCTTATGATAATGGAGCGCTTCAAAAGGTCGCCAATTTTTATGCGGATGATGCTTGGATACTTGGCCCTAGAGAATATAAAAAAAAGGGCAGAAAAGAAATTGATGCCTATTGGCAAAATATTAGTCAACCCATTCGATGGAAATTAGAGGTCATTAAAATAGCCCAAACAGAAGCGGAGTTGTATCAAACTGATTATTGGCAAAAGATGGAAAACAAACCGCCGCATTGGAGAAATATTCCGCTTGAATTTAGTCCATCCGATCCTGTCCTTTATCAATTGGGACATTCTACTTTAGAGTACGAAAGAGAAGATGCGACGCATCATGTGAGCCATGTGGATTTTATTATCGTTTGGAAAAAACAGGAGAATGGGCAGTATAAGATACTCGTAGATACTTATGAAAAAAATTGATTCCAGATTTGGCGGATTGTACGGTTTTTCGCGGATTTCCCCGCGATCGAAGGATGCATTTATAGGGAAAACCTCTGTTTATCTGCACCATCTGCCAAGTCAGCGCGCTATTGTAATTGCCTGAATTAATAAAAAGACGTAGAGAAAAAATTCTACTTTCCGCAAAAGATTGAAAATCTACTCTTCCTCTTCCACCAATTCCATTTCTATCTGTCGTCGAGCTAAATCTGTACTCAAAATTTTCACTCGAACATGATCTCCCATTTTTAGCACTTTTCCAGTACGGATACCCACTGCTTTTAAACGACCGTCACTGATTTCAAATGAATCACCCAAACGATCAAAACCGATCATTCCTTCTGCCTTGCTTTCTATCAACTCTACAAAAATTCCACGCTCGATCATACCCGATATTCGACCATCCATAGCTTGACCAATATATTGATCCACATATTCCACTTGCTTGAGTTTAATCGACTCTCGCTCTGCTCCCATCGCCTTTCTTTCTTGACTAGATATGTGTCTACACTTCATTTCTAAATCTTCCTTGTTCGTTCGATAAGAATCTTCTAAATTTTTCTCTAATAATCGATGAACCAATACATCCGAATATCTTCGAATCGGAGAGGTAAAATGAGAATAGTTGACAAATCCTAAACCATAATGTCCAATATTATCGGTGGTATATACCGCTTTTGACATGGTTCGAATAGCAATCGGCTCTAACATTCTTAACGCTTCATTCGTTCGAGCTTCTTTGGCCAGATTGTTAAATGATTCTGCAATCTGCTTCGGTGTTTGCAATTCCATTTTAAAACCTAATTCAATCGAAAACCGAGCAAAGTCAGCCAGCTTATCCATGTTTGGCAAATCATGCACTCGATAAACAAAAGGCACTTCTTGAGTTTTCGATTTTTTTGCAATAAAAGTAGCGACTTCTTTATTGGCTAAGAGCATAAAATCTTCAATCAACAAATGCGCATCTTTCCGCTCTTTTACGTATACGTCTACTGGCTTCCCTTCTTCATCCAATTTGAATTTCACTTCATCACTTTCAAAAGAGATCGCACCGTTTTTAAATTTCTTCTTACGTAATTTTTTGGCCAACTGATTGAGCTTTCGCAATTCAGCTGCATACTCTCCTTTCCCAGATTCTAAAATTTCTTGCGCTTCTTCATAAGCAAATCGACGATTAGAATGAATCAAAGTTTTACCAAACCATCGATTAATAATCCGATCATTGTCATCAAAAACGAAAACAGCAGAGAAGGTACATTTATCTTCATTCGGTCGAAGAGAACAGAGTTCGTTCGACAAACGTTCTGGAAGCATCGGACAAACTCGATCTACTAAATAAACAGAAGTAGATCTCAAATAACTTTCTTTATCCAAGCCTGTACCGGGTTTGACATAATGACTCACATCTGCAATGTGCACACCTACTTCACAACTTCCATCTTCTAAATATCGAATAGACAAAGCATCATCAAAATCTTTCGCGGTATCAGGATCAATTGTAAAAGTGGTCACTTCTCGAAAGTCCATTCGCTTCGCGATTTCTTCTTCTGAGATCTCACCAACTAAAGCCTCCGCTTCAGCCACCAACTCTTCAGGATAATCTGGATTGAAACCATTTTCAATCAAAATCCCTTTCATTTCAATATCATTACTTCCTGCCTTACCTAAGACAGAGGTCACTCGTCCAATTGGATTATGTCCTGGGCGTGTGGGCCACTTCGTAATTTTCACCACAACTTTTTCATCATCTTCTGCGCCAAGCAAATCTTCTAAATCAACATAAATTTCTGCTTGCATATGTAGATTATCAGTGACGACGATCCCATATCGTTTGTGTAAACGAAGGACTCCAAGAAAAAATTCAGATCCTCGTTCTAATACTTTTTTCACTTTTCCTTCTGGTCGTCTTCGGCCTCTTGCCTTATACACTTCGACTTCAACTTTGTCTCCATTTAGTGCACCTTTCAAATTTTTAGCAGGCACATATACATCTTCGTCCATTCCTTCACAGACAATATACGCTGCGCCTGTTCGAGTCATATCAACCTTCCCTTCAAACAATTGTCCTTTTCCTTCTTTCGAAGAAATTTGATCTCGATCTATTTTAAATTTATTATCTCTTCCTGGAAAAAGAAGACCTTCTTTATGGAGAGCATCAATGGCAGACTGCGCAGCATCTTTGCTGTTTTCTATCTTTAGCTTTTTGATAACTTGCTTCGCGTTAAAATGTTTTTTGGGATGTCGGAGGAATAATTTTAAGACTTGACGTTTTAATTCTTTAGCATTTATCTTTTTTCCTTTACGCTTATTTTTCTTTTTTCTTATCATTTATTTTGTTGTTCTACTCCAAAGTTTTTTGGAGACTTTCTATTGTGTATTAAATTGCTTACGCAAAAATGAGCAGTATGTTATTCTGCATGAATAATTTTACCAGTTGCGAGTAACTCTAAATGGAAAGATTTGCTGGAAGCAGCGTCGTAGATGTCTTCAGTAGTTGCAGATACACCAGCCATCACATAAATAATCCAATCTTCGTCAATGGTGGCAACTGATCTAATCAACGCATTATTTTCAACTTTCGTTCCAGCAATGACGCTTCGATCGATTAACGTTCCTTTGGGGGAAAAGGTAACCATGACATATTGATAGTTCAATAATGTTGCTTTCCAATAAACGACTGCGTGAAATTTTTCTGTTTTTTTGACCTTAAAACAAGCGATATACTCGCCATACTCATCTTCTAGTTCAGCTTGATCTTTCGGATTAATCAAATATTGTTGGATCATTTCAACCGGTAAAGGATCATTGACACGACTAAAATCAAAGTGACTATCTTCTGAAAGAGTAATAGGTAGGTCTACTTCAGGGAATTTCCCTAGGAAATGTTTAAAATCAACTTTCTGTTTTTGATTCATAGAGAGAGTATAATAACATTCGTCTTAAGAGAGAACAACTTCATTAATCCTAAAGTTGTACATGATTTTTTCTTAAAACCTATTTTGGAGTCAAATTCGTATTTACGCCGCAAAAATACGTTAAACCCGCACATATAAGTAATTATTGTAAGATTATTATTTTTAGAATGATTCTAAATAATAGATGAAATGCCTTGAGAGAAGAACAATCAGTTGGGTATATGAGTATAAATAAATAGATTTGTAAGTCTATGCTCTACATTATTCTAAAAAATTTTGTGTAAGTAGCCAAGTAAATTAAAAAATAAGTATACTAGTTCGTCATTTATGGCGAGGCTGAAGAAAAAAAAATTAGAAATAGAGAGTTCTTAGGTCAATTTATGCTTGAATTACTCCTAGCATAAATTGCATTAAACAAAACGCAACATATGAATTGGTTAAGTACGTTCCTAACATCTTCCATTGGTAGAAAATTGATTATGAGCCTCACTGGGCTATTTTTGACGCTGTTTCTCGCTGTCCATTTATTGGGTAATTTACAATTACTCATTGATGACAATGGAGAAACCTTCAATATTTACGCCTATATCATGACCCACAATCCTTTGATTAAGCTAATTTCTTACGGAAATTATTTCTTCATTGTTCTTCATGCTATTCAAGGAATTCTAATCGCTTTAAAAAATAAAAGCGCAAAAGGATCTCGATATGCAGTTAGCACTAATGAAAACGCAAGTTGGGCATCTAAAAACATGGCTTTATTAGGTTCTCTAATCTTAGCTTTTATTTGTATCCATATGGGTGATTTTTGGTTTAAAATGAAATTCACTGATCAATTAGCCATGCTCAGTTATGATGGATTTGATCACCAAGTAAAAGATCTTTACACGCAAGTGGTTAGTTCTTTCTCTGAATGGTGGTTGGTATTAATTTACCTCATTGGCTTATTGGTTTTAGCATTTCATTTAAAACATGGTTTCCAAAGTGCATTCCAAACGCTTGGGCTGAACCATAAAAAGTACACTCCATTCATCAAATCTTTTGGAAATATTTTTTCTATCGTCGTTCCTCTTGGCTTCGCTATCATTCCTATTGTTTATTTAGGAGATGCCATGAATTGGTGGAATTGGTTTAGTTAAACCATATCACTTAAGAAGTGTTTTAAAAATGTATTTGACATTTCAATTTAAGATTCAATGTTGAGCAAATTGTTTTCGATAATTATCGGAAACAGAAATTAAGCCTTAAAATGGACATCCTAAAGAGGATTTAATTTCTTAAAAAATACGATCATTCAAATATCAATCAAAGTAATCCAGTTATGAAATTAGAGTCAAAAATACCTCCTGGCAATCTCGATGAGAAGTGGACAAAGTACCGCTCCACCATGAATCTCGTCGCTCCAAATAATAAAAGACGAATTGATATCATCGTAGTAGGAACAGGCCTCGCAGGTGCTTCCGCAGCAGCGACCTTAGGAGAATTAGGATATAACGTAAAAGCTTTTACTTTTCACGATTCTCCAAGAAGAGCGCACAGTATTGCAGCGCAAGGTGGAATCAATGCCGCTAAAAATTATCAAAACGATGGAGATAGTGTTTATCGATTATTTTATGATACCATCAAAGGTGGTGATTATCGTTCTCGGGAAGCCAACGTACATCGTTTAGCGGAAGTCAGTAGAAACATTATTGACCAATGTGTCGCACAAGGTGTTCCGTTCGCACGGGAATATGGTGGATTGTTAGCCAACCGCTCTTTTGGAGGAGTACAAGTTTCTCGTACTTTTTATGCCAAAGGACAAACTGGACAACAACTACTACTCGGTGCTTATCAATCTCTTTCTCGTCAAATTTCTCTCGGTAATGTAGAAATGCACAATCGTCATGAGATGTTGGACTTGGTAAAAATAGATGGAAAGGCTAGAGGAATTATCGCTCGAAATTTATTAACTGGAAAGTTAGAAAGATTCGCTGCGCACTGCGTTGTATTAGCTACCGGTGGTTATGGAAATGTTTTTTACCTTTCCACCAATGCAATGGGATCAAATGTAACTGCAGGTTGGAAAGCGGTTAGACGAGGAGCTTTAATGGCCAATCCTTGCTACACTCAAATTCATCCAACTTGTATTCCAGTATCTGGAGAATATCAATCTAAATTGACTTTGATGTCCGAATCACTTCGGAACGATGGTCGAGTTTGGGTACCTGCAAAAAAAGCAGATGCTGAAGCAATTAGAAATGGAACTTTACATCCAAACGATCTTTCAGAAGAAAATAGAGATTATTATTTAGAGAGAAGATATCCTGCTTTTGGAAATTTAGTCCCTCGTGATGTGGCTTCTCGAGCTGCGAAGGTAGCTTGTGATGAAGGTTTTGGTGTCAATAAAACTGGCCTAGCCGTTTATCTTGATTTCGCTTCAGCGATCCAACGTTATGGAAAGTCAGAAGCGCACTCTCAAGGCATGCATCATCCGGATGAAGCAACAGTCACCAAATTGGGCGAAGGTGTCATTGCTGCAAAGTATGGTAACCTTTTCCAGATGTATGAAAAGATCACTGGCGAAAACCCATATAAGCAACCTATGAAAATTTACCCAGCGGTTCATTACACGATGGGCGGTATTTGGGTCGATTATAACTTAGAAACCAATGTTCCTGGTTTGTTCGCATTAGGTGAATCAAACTTCTCTGATCACGGAGCCAATCGTTTAGGAGCATCTGCATTGATGCAAGGATTAGCTGATGGATACTTTGTCATTCCTTATACTATTGGACAATTCTTATCTAAAGAAATTCGAACGCCAAAAATTCAGAATGATACACCTGAATTCATGGCTGCCGAAAAAGAGACGAAAGATTACCTACAAAAAATATTAGATGTAAAAGGAAATCAAACGGTAGAGAGTTTCCATCGTCGATTAGGATTGATCATGTGGGATTATTGTGGGATGTCTCGTAGTGCAGAAGGTTTGAAAAAAGGTAGAAAAATGATTCAGGATTTGCGAGCTGAATTTTGGAGTGATGTTTTTGTACCTGGTACACAAGATGAATTCAATCCTGAGTTAGAGAAAGCAACCCGAGTTGCAGACTTTATAGATTTAGGGGAAACCATGATGGTCGATGCTTTGGATAGAAATGAATCCTGTGGTGGTCACTTCCGTGAAGAATATAAAAGCCCTGAAGGAGAAGCTCAGAGAAACGATGAAGAATACACCTATGTTGCAGCTTGGGGTTGGCAAGATGGTGGAGATCCAATTTTACATAAAGAAGAATTGAATTTTGAAAATGTAGAATTAAAAACAAGATCTTATAAATAGTGTTTTGGTGTTGCAGTTCTGAGGTGCTCAGAGCCATGTTTTTGTTTGACTTAAAAATTAAAATAATTTCAAGATGAAACTAACATTAAAAGTTTGGCGTCAAAAAAATAATCAAGCGAAGGGAGATCTAGAAACATATAATGTAGAAGCGGATGAGCATATGTCTTTCTTAGAAATGTTTGATGTACTCAATCAATCTCTTTTAGAACAAAAGAAAGATCCCGTTGCATTTGAACATGACTGTCGAGAAGGAATTTGTGGATCTTGTAATATGGTGATTAATGGTCGACCACACGGTCCTAGCCAAGGAACCACCACTTGTCAATTGCATATGAGATCGTTCAAAGATGGTGATACAATTGTGGTCGAACCGTGGAGAGCAAAAGCTTTTCCAGTGATCAAAGATCTAGTGGTCGATCGTTCTGCTTTTGATCGGATCATTCAAGCAGGTGGTTATATTTCAGTGAATACTGGACAAGCTCAGGATGGTAATTCTATTCCGATAGAAAAAGATTTAGCTGGACAAGCGATGGATGCAGCGACTTGTATTGGTTGTGGTGCTTGCGTGGCAGCTTGCCCCAATGCTTCTGCCATGTTGTTTACCTCTGCTAAAATTTCACATCTTGGATTGTTACCACAAGGAGAGGTGGAACATTCTAGTCGAGTACAAAAAATGGTCGCTCAAATGGATGAAGAAGGATTTGGTATGTGTTCCAATACTGGAGCTTGTGAAGCAGATTGTCCAAAAGAAATTTCCATTACTAATATCGCTCGATTGAATCGTAATTATTTTGGATCTATTTTAGGATCTGAAAAGTAATTGTATCGCAGAAAATATTTTTAATAAAAACGCCCGATTGAAATTTCAATTGGGCGTTTTTATTTTAGTCATATTACGCAAATTCATCAAAGATCTTCCACAACAATAGTCTTTGAAAAGACATCATGCCATCCTCCGTTTTTTGACCAGAAAAAAGAAAAAATTTCGAAAGGAATAAAACGAGCGAATGATCGCTTAAGAATGGTTTTAAATGTTGGAATCTCGCCATCAATGGTGACTACTTTTGTATTGGTCAATATCTTTCCTAAAGTTTTACCTTTGAAAAAGTATTCACATGCTGTGTAGTAGATCAACATGCCTGACAGTCCTAATAGTCGAACCAACCAAGTTCCCATAGGATGATCTTTTATATGCAAAATTTCTTCTCCCCCCATCATCGCAATAATGAAAAAAGTAATGGCAAGAAATAAAATAATGCCTACGTAATCCAAAATAAAATTTAAAAGTCGTTTGAGTTTATTGGCTGGGAGCAATTGTATTGGCCTTCCACCGATGAGGTGACTATCCAAAACTCTATCGAGTTGTTTTACCATAGCGCTCCGGTTTTAATTGGGGTAATTCAATCCATTAAAAATCTTAATTAATCAAAATTCAAAA
>CAYTVR010000208.1:0-12949 GCA_964441245.1 uncultured Saprospiraceae bacterium
AGATCATCTAAAGTTCGACAGCAATCTATACTCTAATTCAACCGAATTTCATCATCATTACTATCAAAGAATTTATATTCTGTCAAATGGTAATCACCATTTTCCTTGATCTTTATCCACTTAAAATATTTCAGGTACCATTTCATTTGTATGCTCTTCAAACCTTTGGTCAAAAAAGCATAAACATAAGGATGGGCATGTAATACTAATTTAGAATTTGGACGAGACTGTACAATGAATTCAAGATCTCTTTGAATATCATCAGTCAACAAAATAGATGGATTTATTTTTCCACTTCCTTCACAACTAGGACAAACTTCGGCTGTATTGATTTTTACTTCCGGCCGAACTCGTTGTCGTGTAATTTGCAACAGTCCAAATTTACTTAAAGGCAATATCGTATGTTGAGCTCGATCTTTTCGCATCAGCTCTCGCATTTTTTGTAAGAGTAGTTTACGATGGTCGCTTACACGCATATCAATAAAGTCAATAATGATAATACCTCCGATATCTCGCAAACGTAATTGACGTGCAATCTCTTCAGCTGATTCTAAATTAACGTTTAGGACTGCTTCAGCTTGTTCTCCTTTCGTTACTTTATGACCACTATTGACATCAATGACGTGCATCGCTTCTGTATGCTCAATCACTAAATAGGCACCGCTTGGCATTGTTGCCGTTTTTCCAAATGAAGACTTTATCTGACGAGTAACACCATAAGCATCAAATATCGGCTTTGCTGATTTATGTTGCTTAACAATTTTTACTTGATCTGGTGAAATTGAATGCATAAAGTTTTTGACATTGTGAAATAACTCTTTGTCATTGACCACAACACGGTTAAACGAATCATTCAAAATATCTCGCATGATACTAGATGTCTTATCTAGTTCACTTAATAATTTCATTGGTGGAGTCGCCTTATATAACTGGCTATGAACATTTTCCCATTTCTCCAACATGATGTTTAGTTCTTCATGAAGATCAGCTACTTTTTTACCTTCGGCTGCCGTTCGAACAATCAATCCAAAGTTTTTGGGTTTGATACTTTCCACCAAGATTTTTAACCGTTGTCTTTCTTCGGAGTTTGAAATCTTTTTAGAAACAGCAATGACATCTGAAAAAGGAGTTAAGACAATAAATCTTCCAGGAATTGTTACTTCACAGCTCAAGCGAGGTCCTTTTGTAGAGATTGGCTCTTTTAGAATTTGCACCAAAATCGCATCTCGTTTTCCTAAAACTTGATCGATTTTTCCTGTTTTTATAATTTCTGGCTCTAGCGTAAAATTATCTAAACTAGAAGTTGAAATATCTCCACCACTGGTTCCTTTTGTAAATTTTAAAAGAGATCGAAGCTTTGGGCCAAGATCTGTATAATGAAGAAAGGCATCTTTTTTATGTCCTATATCCACAAAGGCTGCATTAAGTCCAGGCATCAATTTTCGAATGCGGCCTAGGAAAATGTCTCCGACAGTAAAATTGGTATTTGTCTTTTGGTAGTGCAATTCGACTAATTTCGAATCTTCCAAAAGGGCAATTTCAACTTCGGTGGGTGTTGAATTAATGATTAATTCTTTTTCCACAATTTAATTTTTGGTTGTGAGGGCATTAGCCAACTAGGTCCTGTGCATATAACATCACAGGTACTTATGCAAGAGTTGATCCCATTACACTATAAAAAGTAACCTACCAAAGGAAAACGAAGATTGATCAGTTCTCAAACTCAATATTGGTTGAGAAGCAAAATTCGAAAACTTTGTTCAGGTAGTATTTCAGATAGGGAATGTCAATAATTGTATTGTGCTAACAAAGATGGGGAAAGATGGATAGAAATGATGTTTGAGGAAGAGTCAATATCTTAAATCGAATCTTCTGTTGACCTCTATTGTTGTTGATATATATTAAAGAGAAATGGAAAGTAAAATTACTTCTTTACAAATACTAAAATAGAAACAGTATTAAAGTATGCTAATGCCTGTTTATATTCTAGATATTAAATTCATTTGGGATTATTTGGGAACTTGTAACAACAAAATGGGCTCAAAGTCTTTCTAAAACTGCATCTAAAACATCTGCACTTATTTATACCTAGAAATACAAATAGACTTCAATGAAATCTAAATGAATTTTAGGTATAAATAAATGAGCAGAATACACTCCTGGACTAAATGACCAGAGTATTATCTATCTGTTTTTCTTCTTGTGACGATTCTTGCGAAGTCTTTTCTTGCGTTTATGTGTCGCAATCTTGTGACGTTTACGCTTTTTTCCACACGGCATAATAGTTTCTTTTAAAAATTATAAAATTATGATCTTATGTTGATCACAGTTAAAAACACTTTAATTCAATTTAAATGTTTTTAACTGATTTTGAACATTCAATTTGTTGTATTGGCATTGCATTTTTCTAAATATGCTGCCGCCTTATTTGTATCTCCTTTTCCTTCGTAAGCCTTTGCAAGAAGACAAGGAGCAATTCTATTTAATTTATCTGTTTCAAGCACACTGTCCAAACGTTTGATTGCTTTATCAAACTGCCCTGTTTTAATAGCCAATCGAGCCAAGGTTGTTTGAACTAATGACTCTTCCGGATTTTCTTTACTTAAACCCAACAACATCTGGATTCCTTTCATTGGATTACCTTCTGGTGGATTATCTGTATAGCAAAGTGCCAAATTAACTTGATGCTTAATCTCTTTAGGATCTAGAGAGATGGCATTTTCAAACGATTTTATAGCTCTTCCACTACAATAACTTCTGATCTTTTTTTCATCTAAGCGTTGTGCACCTATTGCATATGTTGTTCCAGCAATTGACCATGCTTCAGAGCTATTCACTTTATCAGCAATGACTTCTGCATAATGCCCCGCGATATCCGGTCTTCTGAGATCATACCAACTACCTGATAATTTTTCAAGTAAGCCTATTCTGACCGAGTCAACGGAGGTATCATTCAGAGCTTGTTCTAACGATCCTATAATTGCAGCTTCATCAGGAGATAAGTTTACTTTTGCTTCAGGCAAGATGACATTTATGTCCGTACTTTCTGTAGTCAAACTCCTCGTTCGTTCTATTGCCATCCGGCTACTAGGCTTGGTATCAAATCCGAAGTACAAGACAGAAAAAAGAAGTAAGGCTATCGCTAATACGATTGATTGTAGTTTGGTCATATCTCTAGGCGAACTACTAGTCAACATCACCTGAGCCATTGGCATCAGGTAAAGAAGTTACTTTATCTTTCACATGTTCCATGAATACCTTAGCCGGTTTGAAAGCCGGAATATAGTGTTCTGGAATCTCGATTGCTTCGTTTTTCTTGATATGTCGGCCTATCTTTTTCGCTCGTTTTTTCACGACGAAACTTCCAAAGCCTCTGATATATACATTCTCGCCTTCGGCTAAGGATGTCTTAACCTCTTTGAAGAATGTCTCTAATGCTACCAAAACATCCACTTTAGGGACGCCAGTTTTTTCTGAAATGGCTGTGACTAGATCAGCTTTCCTCATTGTTACTGTTTGGTTTAGAATAAGTTATGAAATAAATTAGGTTTCCTCAAAGGCGACGCAAAGCTCGCTATTTTATTCATTAATTGAAAGTAAAATTGGAATTAATTTCTATATTTTTACTTTTACAGTCAATTTATTACATCTTTTAATAAAGTTTATTTGATTTTTATTGCAAGTGTAGTGGAAAAAAGCACCATTTTTCCCTGTATCAAAGTGCATTTTAATAGAATAAACATAAAAAAAGAAAAAACATTAGGCTTTTTATTAATACATTAGTGCCACATTTTACTTCCTTTAACAAAATAATACTTACACGTTCTGAAAATATTTAACTACAACTATGCTATTATCAATGACTGGCTACGGCCGTGCAGTAGAGACCTTTGAAGACAAAACCATTACTATTGAGATCCGATCCTTGAATAGTAAGTTTACGGACCTTAGAATTAAATTGCCCCAAAATTATAAAGATAAGGAGCACGAGTTACGTAAAATCATTGCCGATGCCACTCAGCGTGGAAAAATTGATGTCACCATTGACGTAAAATCACTCACCGGTGATAGTGAATATGGCTTAAATCCAGCCTTATTTAAAAAATACTATAAAGAGCTCACCCAAATGGTTGATGAATTGGGCATGACGCCGGGTGACATGACTCAAGCTATTCTCCGTCTTCCCAATGTAGTTGCTAATGCAGAAGATGTAATGGATGATAAAGAATGGAAAGTTTTGCAAAATGTTGTAAGGGAAGCACTCAAACAGTTCAAAGAATTCAGACTCCAAGAAGGTACCGCCATGGAGAAGGATTGTATGACTAGAACAGAAACTATAGTAAAAGACCTAGAAACACTTGATCCTTTTGAAGCAGAAAGAGTAACAAAACTCAGAAAACGTCTTCAGAAAAATATGGATGAATATGTGGGAAAGGATAATATAGATGCCAATCGTTTTGAGCAAGAGATTCTTTACTACTTAGAAAAAATTGATGTGACGGAAGAAAAGGTTCGACTCACTCAACATTGTAAATACTTTCTTGAGGAACTAGCTACTAACAAAATGGTCAAAGGCAGAAAACTTAATTTTATTACCCAAGAAATGGGTCGTGAAATCAATACCCTTGGATCAAAAGCCAATTCTTCAGAGATTCAACGAATAGTCGTTCGTATGAAAGATGAATTAGAAAAAATTAAAGAACAAGTTGCCAATACAGTTTAAAAAACGTCAAAAGATAAAACGATAGAATACAGAAGCCCATGATTGTTACGATCATGGGCTTCTGTATTCTGTCGCCTAATATGCTGTAGTTTAACTTTTTTTAACAAAATAGCTGCTTAAAACGTTTGGTATTTATAAGGCTTATTAAAATTTTATCTGTATTTTTACTTCTCTACTACTTCATTCGATAGGCAATTTGAGAATATCAAATTCGAATACTTCTTTTCTTAATTACTAAATTACTGACTGCTACAATGGAAACTCTTACTACTAATGGCATAAAAATAAGTGTCGAAAATAAATACCAACCTGGCCAATCCAAGCCGGAACAAAATCAATATGTCTTCGCTTACCATATTAACATTGAAAATAAAAGCCCTCACACCGTACAACTACTTCGCCGACATTGGTACATTTTTGATGCGATAGGTCAACGACGAGAAGTGGAAGGAGAAGGAGTTATTGGACAACAGCCGATCCTTAAGCCTGGAGAATCTCATAGTTATACTTCTTGGTGTCCACTCTTTAGCGGCATAGGAAAAATGCATGGAACTTTTAGCATGATACGCTTAACCGATGATGCTCGTTTTGAAGTTGCCGTTCCAGAATTTAAGATGATCGAGCCTCCAAAATTAAATTAGTCTTCATTGACCACCGCAATACATTTCAACTCTATTGCAATAGGAGTCGGTAAAGAATCAATTCCAACTGTCGTTCGACAAGGTTGTGCTTTTTTAAAGTATTTTGCATAGATTCGATTATAAGTATCAAAATCTCGTTTCATATCTGTTAGAAAAACCGTTACGTCTACTAAATCTTCCCATTTTGCCCCCGAGGCTTCCAATACCGTTTTTACATTTTTAAAAACAGAATGACACTGGGCCTCAAAATCAAACTTCGCATAATTTCCTCCTTTAGTCAATTTCAATCCCGGAACACCATCTGTTTTCGGCTCACGTGGACCAATTCCTGAGAGAAAAAGTAAGTTACCCACTTTCCGAGCATGTGGATAAGATCCCACCGCCTTTGGTGCTTTACTTGCATTTATTTTTTTTGACTTAGCCATATTTTAATGTTTGAATGCAAGAATGGATGAATTTTGAATGGCCCTGTTAACGCAGAAATCGCAATTTAGGGCTATTCAAAGTTCATCCATTCAAAATTTATTTTAAAACTACTACTACATTTACGTTAAGTGATATTAACCGCGATATCAATAACTTCCGTTTGACTTATTTCAGGGTCCTATCTATTTTCGATTCATCCAAAATAGGTGTTTCTCCTGGTAATAAATCTAAATTCAATAAGTTGCTGAGTTCTTTATATAAATCAGGTAACTGTTTTTTAAATTTTGCTGGAAAGCTAAAAAATAAAACGATACTCACTGGCCAAGGATCTTGATTTGGTAAACCAACATACTTTTCGATCTTAGCTTTCGTATAACCACTAACTTTTGCAAAATCATCCCAAATAGAGTCTTCAAGGCGAGGATATTTTTTATTAGGATAACTTAGTCGAAAAACGCGCGCAAATTCGTGTAAACCAATATTATAATATCGGGTCGCTTCCATCGTACCTGGCATCAGATGATCAATCGCAAACAATAATACGCCATCTTCTTCAAATAATTCAGAAGAATGAATGTGCTCTCGGTATTGTGGCGACAAAAAAGGAGTGGGATAAACAACCATTCGCTCAAACTTGGGCATTCGATAATCTGTTTGACCAAAAGTCAATTGAATAATATTAGCCGCAATAAAACCTTTTACATCTTCTGGAACCGTTTCTGGTCCTTGCGGAATAAAATCATTCGCCATCATATACATAGCGGTCCGTTGCCGAAAATGAGTTTTGTTTTCTGAAGATAGTTTTTGGTAAAAAGGAAGTTTGACTTCAAACATTTTCCTCAACTGGTCATCGATATCAGGTGGATAGCGTTTATACCACCACCAATTTAGTTGAGGCTCAAAAATGTAAGCGGCCCAAACTCCAATGATAAAAGGCACTATAAATTTACCATAACTGGTATCAACAGTATAGGCGAGATAAAGAAAAATAGCGATGCCTATAATGCATGGAAATGCTAATAATCTAGGGAGCATTTGATCTATTTTTTTTAAAATCAGTTAAAAATGGGCCTAATATCAAGGCAATTCAGTTTTTTTTCTACTAATAAAACGGCAATTCTAAGCGTAGATACACGAATATCACAAATTTAATTTTAAAAATCATTCTCTATCCTTGTGGATTAATAAAAAACAACATAAATTTGCACTCGCTCAAAAGAGCAACGGAGGTACCTTAGCTCAGTTGGTAGAGCAATGGACTGAAAATCCATGTGTCCCTGGTTCGATTCCTGGAGGTACCACAAATTTTTAAAAAATATTTAATGCTCAAAGTACAATTTCATCACGTTCATCATCATTTCAATGTCTCTTCCGGACAGGTGATCGCACGTATGTGATGTTTTAATTTGTAACAATAGCATCTCAAGAAAGGCTTATCATTTGTTTGATAAGCCTTTTTTTTGTTTTAAACTTTGCTATAATATTTCAGTTTCCTTTAAAAGTTTCAAAAACATGATACAACCATTAAAAATAGCCATCCAAAAATCAGGTCGATTACAAGAAAATTCTCTCAAACTTCTGAAGGAATGTGGCATTCACATCGACAATGGTAAAGATCAATTAAAAGCGGTTTCTACTAATTTTCCTTTAGAAGTCTTGTATCTCCGAAATTCAGATATTCCTCAGTACGTAGAAGATGGAATTGCTGATTTAGGTATTGTTGGTGAAAACCTGCTCGTTGAAAAACAAAAAAAGATTGAGAAAGTACTTCAGCTGGGGTTTTCCAAATGCCGATTGTCAATTGCCGTTCCCAAAAACGAAACTTACTCCGGATTAGAATATCTCAATGGAAAACGCATTGCAACATCTTATCCTAATTCTCTTCGACAATTTTTAGAAAAAAAAGGCTTGAAATCTGAAATCCATGAAATTTCTGGTTCCGTAGAAATAGCTCCTAATATTGGTTTGGCTGAAGCTATTTGTGATTTAGTCAGTTCTGGAAGTACATTATTCAAAAACAATTTGGTTGAAAAGGAAGTCATTCTTCGTTCTCAGGCCTGCTTAGTGACCCGTAATCAACTGAAAGAGGGACAGCAAGATATTTTCGATCAATTGGTATTTCGGATGAAGTCGGTCCTTACGGCCAAAAATAATAAATACCTATTGATGAATGCTCCGAACGAAAATATTGATACGATCATCAATATCCTTCCCGGAATGAAAAGTCCTACAGTGATGCCTTTGGCTAGTAGCGGTTGGAGTTCTGTCCATACAGTAATCAACGAACAACGCTTTTGGGACATCATTGATCTGCTAAAAGAAAATGGTGCACAAGGCATTTTAATTATTCCAATCGAAAAAATGATTTTATAAAATTCCTCAAAAAAATTGACCAATGAATATTTATAAAAATCTCAATGATCACGAGCTTACAAAAGTCCTACAACGCCCCCAAGAAGAATTAGTGACACTTGAAAAAACAGTAGGTACTATTTTGACGCAAGTCAAAAATGAAGGAGATGAAGCATTAAAAAAATTAACCGAAAAATTTGATAAGGTCGCACTCAATCAACTTAAAGTTAATCCTGAAGAAATCGAGATGGCTTGTAAAAGTATTGAGGCGGAATTAAAGAATGCTTTGCAAGCCGCCTATCGCAATATTTATCGTTTTCACGAAAGCCAAAAGTCGACTGTTTCAATTATTGAGACCATGCCTGGAATCGAATGTTGGCAAAAAAGTGTCGGTATCGAAAAGGTAGGGTTATACATTCCAGGAGGAACCGCACCCTTGATTTCAACCGTTTTGATGTTGGGGATTCCTGCTACTATTGCAGGATGTGAAGAGGTGGTTCTTTGTACACCACCACAAGCAGATGGAAAAATTAATCCAGCTATTTTATATGCTGCAAACTTATGTGGTATTCAACGAATTTTTAAAGTTGGTGGCGCACAAGCGATCGCAGCTATGGCTTTTGGCACCGAAAGTATTCCTGCTGTTTACAAAATATTTGGCCCTGGCAATCAATATGTCACTGCGGCCAAACAAATGGTCAATCGTCTAGGCATTTCAATTGACATGCCAGCCGGGCCATCTGAAGTTTTAGTCCTAGCTGATGAATCTTCTAGAGTCAATTTTGTAGCTGCGGATTTATTATCTCAAGCGGAACATGGTGTAGATAGTCAAGTCGTTTTAGTCGTCTTTGATGAAAATTTAGTGAAAAATATTTTGATAGAAATTGATCAACAAGTTACTCAAATCCCACGAGCAAAAATCGCTCAAGAGGCTTTAAAAAATAGTCCTGCTATCATTGTAAAAGATCGGGAGCATGCCTTGAGTCTAATCAATTCATATGCTCCAGAACATTTGATTCTTGCGATTAAAGATGCGGATGTTTTTGCTGAAAAAATCACCAATGCAGGTTCTGTTTTTATTGGCAACTTCACCCCAGAATCTGTTGGTGACTATGCTTCAGGCACCAATCATACTTTGCCAACCAATGGCTTCGCCAAAGCATATAGTGGGCTCAATTTAGATGCTTTCGTCAAAAAAATCACTTTTCAAAAATTGAGTCAAGATGGCTTAAAAAGCATCGGCCCTAGTGTAGAAATTTTGGCGGAAGCCGAACAATTAGTCGCACACAAAAATGCGGTTAGTATTAGATTGAAAAATTTATAACCATGGATAACAGCATACAAAATCTCGTCCGGTCAAATATTTTGCGAATGCAAGCTTACTCTTCTGCTAGAAGCGAATTTTCTGGTCAGGCAGATACCTTTTTGGATGCCAATGAAAATCCATTTAACAATGGAATGAATCGATATCCTGATCCTTTGCAAAAAACATTGAAACAAAAAATTGCGTCCTTAAAAAAAGTGAAAACGCAACAAATTTTTCTTGGAAATGGAAGTGATGAAGCGATTGATTTGTTGATTCGTATTTTTTGTGTTCCTCAACAAGACCACATCATTACTCTGCCACCAACTTATGGCATGTACAAAGTAGGCGCAGCTTTATCTGATGTAGAAAATAAAACGATCCCATTAAAATCCAATTTTCAACCAGACGTCAAAACTATTTTAGCGACAGCGAATACACAGTCTAAATTATTATTCATTTGTAGTCCTAACAATCCAACTGGAAATGATATTAATCGAGATTTGATAATTGAATTACTAGAAAACTTTCAGGGGATTGTCGTCGTTGATGAGGCTTATATTGATTTCTCCACGCAGGAGACCTGCCTTAGTTTATTAGAACAATTTCCTAATCTTGTTGTCTTACAAACCTTTTCTAAAGCTTGGGGATTAGCAGGTATTCGCTTGGGAATGGCCTTCGCCTCTCCTGAGATCGTAGATTTATTTAACAAAGTGAAACCACCTTACAATATCAATTCGTTGACACAACAAGCAGCCAACGGAGCTTTAGACAATCCCTCTCAAAAAGAAGTAGCAGTCCAAGAAATTTTAAATCAAAGAAAATGGTTGAGCAAACAATTGACTGCATTTAATTTTGTAAAAAAAATCTACCCTTCTGCTGCTAATTTTTTATTAATAAAAATGGACCATCCTCGTACAGTTTACGAATACCTGTTGACGCAAAAAATAATTATTCGAGATCGTTCTCAAGTTTTACTTTGCGACGGTTGTTTGAGATTTACAATCGGAACCGCTCAAGAAAATAAAAACATTTTAAAGGCATTGCAAAATTTTAAAAAATGAAAAAAGTATTATTCCTCGATCGAGATGGCACCTTAGTTTTAGAACCACCAGTAGACTATCAATTGGATTCTTTAGAAAAATTAGAATTTTATCCACAGGTTTTTCAATACTTATCGAAAATCGTTCAAGAATTAGATTATGAACTGGTCATGGTCACCAATCAAGATGGTTTAGGAACGGATGCTTTTCCAGAAGCTGACTTTAATCCTCCTCATGAAAAAATCATCCAAGCTTTCGCAAATGAAGGCATTAGCTTCTCAGAAATTTTAATTGATCGAACATTTCCAGAAGACAATGCGCCCACTCGAAAACCTCGAACTGGTCTGATGACTAAATACCTAGAAGGGGATTATGATTTAAAAAATTCTTTTGTCCTTGGTGATCGTTTAACCGATATGGAATTGGCAAAAAATCTAGGTACAAAAGGGATTTGGATTAATCAAGAACCAGATTTAGGAGCAGATGAAATCGAGACCGATCCGAGAAATCTGGATGAAGTAATCGTCTTGACCACTCAAAATTGGGCAGACATTTATCGTTTCTTAAAATTGCCTCCAAGACGTGCCATTGTACAACGCACCACTAAAGAGACTGATATCAAAATCAAACTTCAGTTAGATGGAACAGGCCTTTCTAAAAACGAAACCGGTATTGGTTTTTTTGATCACATGTTGGATCAAGTAGCCCGGCATTCTGGATGTAATTTGGAAGTCAGTGTAAAAGGTGATTTACATATTGACGAACACCATACTATTGAAGATACTGCACTCGCTTTAGGCGAAGCTTTCGCAAAAGCTTTAGGTGATAAACGAGGAATCGAACGCTATGGTTTTTCTTTACCGATGGATGATTGTTTGGCTCAAGTTGCTTTGGATTTTGGTGGTCGTCCTTGGTTGGTTTGGGAGGCTGATTTCAAACGAGAAAAAATTGGAGAAATGCCCACGGAAATGTTTTTACATTTTTTTAAATCTTTTTCCGATGCATCGAAATGCAACTTAAATATCAAAGCCGAAGGCGAGAACGAACATCATAAAATTGAAGCGATTTTTAAGGCTTTTGCTAAATCAATTAGCTTGGCTGTAAACCGAGACATCAATAATCAACAATTGCCCACTACAAAAGGTGTTTTGTAGTATTGATATTAAACATACCAGAAAACAATTAAAAAATCCTAACATGATTCCATGAAGGAACGATGTTAGTTAGCATAAAACTAAACTGATGAAAGTAGCAGTCATTGATTACAACGCAGGAAATGTTCAATCCGTTTTATTCGCTTTACAACGAATTGGGGTAGAGGCCATTTTGACCAATGATGCCAACAAAATTCACTCCGCTGACAAAGTAATTTTTCCAGGAGTAGGTGAAGCAAATAGTACGATGTATTTTTTGAAAAACAACAACATAGATGAAGTCATTGTCAACTTGAGACAACCCGTTTTAGGAATTTGTCTCGGCATGCAATTGCTTTGTGATTATAGTGAGGAAGGAGATACTAACTGTCTTGGAATTATTCCGCTAAAAGTCAAAAAATTCGTACCACAAAAAGCAGAACAAAAAGTACCTCACATGGGATGGAATACGATTCAAGTTTCCGATTCTTTACTATTTGACGAAAGTCACGAAAAAAATCATGTCTATTTCGTTCACAGCTATTACGTTGAAAAAGGTCCTTTTACGATTGCTACTTGCGATTATATTTTACCATTTAGTGCAGCAATACAAAAGGATAATTTTTATGCGACTCAATTTCATCCCGAAAAGTCTGGAAGTGTAGGAGAATCAATTTTGAAAAATTTTATTGCGCTTTAATGCGTATTACATTTATAAAAAAAGCTTAGTTAAGCTTGCTTTCGCAAAATAAAAACATGGAAATAATTCCTGCAATCGACATCATCAATGGTCAGTGTGTTCGCTTGACGCAAGGAGACTATCAGCAAAAAAAAGTCTACAACAAAGATCCACTGGAAGTCGCTAAACAATTTGAAGCCGCTGGAATCAAACGATTACACTTAGTTGATTTAGACGGTGCCAAATCTCGTCATATTGTCAATCATCATGTCTTAGAAAAAATTGCCACACAAACCAATTTAATCATTGATTTTGGTGGAGGTTTAAAATCAAACGAAGACGTACATATCGCTTTTGAATCGGGAGCACATCAAATTACGGGAGGAACCATTGCCGTAAAAAACAAGGATTTATTTTTGAGTTGGATTGAGCAATATGGTGGTGAAAAAATAATCCTAGGTGCCGATGTAAAAGATCAAAAAATAGCCGTACACGGTTGGCAAGAAGCTAGTGATATTGATTTGTTTGATTTTCTAGCAGACTATATCAAGCAAGGTATTCAGTATGTCATCTGTACCGATATTTCAAAAGATGGAATGTTGGAAGGAGCCGCAAATAATTTATACAAAAAGATCATCAAAACTTTTCC
>CAYTVR010000209.1:0-12893 GCA_964441245.1 uncultured Saprospiraceae bacterium
TGTAATTCTTTTTTATTAATTTAATTCAAATTATAAAGTTCCGTACACCCCTAATAACCAATAACCAATAACCAATAACCAATAACCAATAACCAATAACCAGTAAAATCATGTCAGAAAATAATAATAATGATGCGATCAATGATGGGCCTCCGATTTTTAAAACTTGGAAGCAGATGTATACTTTTGTTTTGGTCTTTCATGCAATGATCATCACCCTGTTCTATCTATTGACAAAGATGTATTCCTAATTACTCACTAAGAACTAGCAACCACACCACCACAATACCAAAATCAATGCACTTACTCGACTGGATAATTATGATAGGGACTTTATTGAGCATTGTCGCTTATGGAGTCTGGAAGACAAGAGATGTGAACAATGTAAAAAGTTATTTGATGGGAGATCGCGATTTGCCTTGGTGGACGATTGGTCTTTCGATCATGGCCACACAAGCTAGTGCGATTACTTTTTTGTCTACTCCCGGTCAAGCTTATGAAGACGGGATGCGATTTGCTCAATTTTATTTTGGATTACCGATCGCGATGGTGATCCTTTGTATTTTTGTGCTACCGATCTATTATCGACTTAAAGTGTATACTGCCTATGAGTATTTAGAAGGACGGTTTGACCTGAAAACGCGAACACTTACCGCGATTCTTTTTTTATTACAAAGAGGAATGGCTGCTGGAATTACCATTTATGCACCGTCGATTATTCTATCATCAATTTTGGGTTGGGATCTTTTTTGGACCAATATTTCTATTGGGTTTTTAGTGATTTTTTATACGGTCATGGGCGGTTCTAAAGCCGTGAGTGTGACTCAAAAACAACAGATGATTGTTATTTTGGGAGGTATGTTTGTGGCGGCGATGATCTTGATTTTTCGATTGCCAGCGGATATTTCTTTTGGCGATGCTATTGGTGTAGCGGGTAAAATGGGTAAGCTAAATGTCGTAGATTTTGAATTTGATTTAAAGAATAGATATAACATGTGGTCGGCTTTGCTGGGAGGTACTTTTTTGTTTCTATCTTATTTTGGTACCGATCAATCACAGGTGCAACGTTACCTTTCGGGAAAGTCCTTGACGGAAAGTAGATTGGGTTTGTTGTTCAATGGTATTTTTAAAGTACCGATGCAATTCGCCATTTTGTTTGTAGGGATCATGGTGTTTATGTTTTTTCAATTTAATCCATCTCCGATGCATTTCAATCAAGCGAACATCGATAAGTTGGAGAATACCACTTACATGGTGGAATATGAAAAATTGCAAGGACAACACAATCAGGTTTTTGAAGAGAAGCAGTTAGCGATTCGAGATTTGGTGAAAGCCAATCGAACGGATAATGAATCAGCTATTGGTGCTGCTCAGATTAACGTGAATGCCTTGATGGAAAAGGAAAAGGGAATCAGAGAAGAGGTGAAAGAATTAATTGTACAGCAGGATCCAAAGGCGGATACGGAAGATACGGATTATGTGTTTATCAATTTTGTGACCCATCATTTGCCTATAGGTTTGGTTGGATTGATCTTAGCGGTTATTTTTTCGGCGGCGATGTCTTCTACTGCTTCGGAATTAAATGCACTGGCTACAACAACGGTTGTTGATCTATATCGTCGATCCTTGGTGACTGAAAAAAATGATCATCATTATCTCAAGGCGGCTAAATTTTTCACGATTGCTTGGGGATTGGTGGCTTTGGTTTTTGCTACGTTTGCTTCTTTATTTGATAACCTAATTGAAGCAGTCAATATTATTGGGTCTGTTTTTTATGGTGCGATTCTGGGTGTTTTTGTAGTCGCGTTCTTTTTTAAATGGATTAAAGGGAATGCGGTATTCTGGGGGGCAGTGATTGGTGAATTATTAGTCATTTCATTATTTACATTAACACGAATAGGAGTGATCGATCTCGCTTATTTATGGTTGAATTTGATTGGCTGTCTTTTGGTGGTAATCATAAGTATGATTTTCCAAGTTTTAATTGGGGGAGGAGATTCGACGTCGGTGGAGGTGAGTTAATATAGGTTGCTGGTTCTTAGGATCATGAAGAAAAAAGCCTTCAATAATTGTTACTCAATTACTGAAGGCTTTTTTTAAAAAATTAGAATGGCTAATTTTTTTTAATAATTAACGAGAGCCACCGACTGCTTTGATTGCTTTCCCACCCCATTCAACGATTGATTTTTCATTCATTCGGACGTAATCCATGTTGCCAGCTTTTTGAGCCATGTCCATTGATTTTTGAGCAGTAGCGATCGCCATTTTCTTCTTACCCATATCCGCTTCGATTAAAGACTGAAGACGTAGTTGCCAAAATTTAGCATCTATTTCATTCGCTTTAGAAATCCATTTGTGCGCTTTGTTCAGGTCTTTTCCATTATCATAAAAATAGCGGGCAGCAGAGTAGTAGTCTCCTCTAGAAGTTCCAGCCATTGCACGATCGATGTCAGCCATTACTTTTGTATCAACATCTGTTTCAACAGTAAAGGCAACAAATGTTTGATCCCACATCATTTCGATATCAGCTGCATTAACTTTGCTGTTACCTACTAAAATGGTAAAAGTTTCAACGGCCATTTCTTTTGGGAAAGTAAGTGTTTTAGCTTTGAAACGAAGTGCTTCATCTTCTGCTTTCCATTCTTGAGGAACGCCCCAATGCTTGATGTCTTTGTAGAAAACGATTTCCCATTCACTGGCATTAGGCGTGACATAAAGGGCATATTTCCCTTTTTTCAATTCTTTTCCACCAATCATTACATCATTGCTGAAAGAAATTTTAGTAGAGGCATTCGCACCTGTTCTCCATATTTTTCCGAAAGGAACTAAACCGTCTGCAGAAAAAATATCTCGGCCTTTCTTACTTGGACGGGAGTACTCAATTTCTACATCAGTCAATCCAATAGTAGTAGTCATGGTGGCCTTTGGACTTGGCGCAGGCGTTTTAATTTGTTGTGCGTTGACCGCAAAAGAACTTAATAGTAAACAAAAAACGAAACAAGAAAGAAATAATCCTTTTTTCATCATTAGAGTATTTTGGTGATTTAATTTGATTTAATATTTGTGATCGCAAAATTAGTATTTCCATAGTAAAATCTTGTACAACGAAGCTAAAACTTCAATAGAGGGTCATTTGTTTAACAAAATATTAAGAAATTCTTTGATAGAAGAGATTTTGCTTTAAAGTCCTTCTAAAATACAAAAGTGGAAATTGCATTGCAATTTCCACTTTTTATGAGCCAGCATAATTAAAATTAATTAAAATATTTTTAGGATCAGAAATTCCAAGTAAACCCAATTCTATAATCGATTGGGACATTATTGGTATCTCTAAGACTAGTATTGTATAGAACAACGATTTCATATCCAAATGGCCCACCACCAGATGAATGATATCCACCACCGATATAAAAGTTGTCATTTTGCGTGGTGAATTCAGGGGTCACATCATTAAGAGACGATATTTTTCGATAAGAATATTCAACATGAGCAAATAGGGCATCTGTAATTTTTGCTCGACCAAAACCACCTATACCCCAGAGTAAAAGCCTCGGATTGGTGGCATTAGATACAAAGAATTCTTGGTAATCAATAGCTACTCTTGGCCCAACAGAAAAACGATCCGTTATTTTATAACCCACCATAGGACTAATCCCTAGCAACATGTTATTTCCGGTAAAAGCTAAATTTAAACCACCACCATACCACAGCCGATGTTTAAAACCACCTTTATCATCAAAGTAATCTTCGGTAGCATCACTATCATCGTCATCCATGTTTTTGGTTTTGTTTTCCTCTGCTTTTTTAGCTGCAGCTTCTGCTTCCTCTCTTAACTGCCGCTTGGTTTTGCGCTTTTGCGCATCTGCTGTATTGATACCGATTGCAAGGGTAAAAATTAACAACAGAGAGACATATTTAAGTAATTTATTCATAATTCAAAAGGGTTTGTTTTTATAATGTACTAGGTAGCGTAAAAATAGGTATATTATTTAATTTAATTAAAAAATATTCCTCAATACGTTCAATACAAAATTAACAGGACTTTGGTTGTCTCTATTGTTAACAACCTTCCTAAGGAAATGTTAAAAGAAGATAAAATGTAAAGTGCAGACAATTTGGTGTTGGTATTCAGGTGAGTTAGTGTTAGGTATTAAGGTGCTTGAGTACTTTGTTAGAAGGCACCCTAAGCCATTAAAACACGAATACACCACAACTTAATGCTCCGCTTTGATTGGATTAAAAGAAGGAGGAATGGTGGTGTCAGGTTTGACGAGCCCCTCTTTTTCAAGATACTGCATCCAAGCATTGGCTCTTTTGGAACTAGAAAAAGAATAGAAGGTTTGAGATTCATTTAATTTTTCATGGAATCCAAGTCTGGTATTAAATTTTAATTCTAGTAACTTGATGACCCCGTAGGTATAATAATCTCTTTTACCTCCGCTGCTACTGACGAAAGGAGTGATGATGTCATATTTTAAAATTTCATAAATTTTTTGATAATCTAAATCATCATTTTTTTCTTGAAAGTCAATTCCAAATTTTTCGAGATAGAATAAGTAAAAATCATATTCAGATAATTCTTGATGTTGTTGAAGCAATTCTTTTCGAACGTTACTCGAACTTAAGTCAAAAATAGGCAAGCCAAAATCAGTAGATAAAAAAGAATGGGAATGATCTTTTAAATCTAAATTAAGGTCAGGAAGTAATAAAACGACCTGAGGGATTTCTGCATAAGATATTCTGGCAATGATATCCTGCTGAATTTTCATCCGTGAAATATCATCTGTTTTTATTTTAATGGAAGCTAATAATTGTTCCTTAAGTGTTTTTTGAGCATTTTCTAATTTTGCGATATTCAATTGAATCGCTTGTTCCTCAAATTCACTTAAATATTCGCTTTCTTCGAAATAGCGATTCAAGATGACTTTGATATCTTCTGCTGCTTTAGGGGATACTTTTCCTGAACTTAAATGATTGACAAACCAGTCTGCTCGAAATAAATTATTGTAGAAAGAACCACGATCAGTTGGATCAAATTCTAGGGCTGCTTTTTCTAGAAAAGTCAACATGGCATTTGGATCATCCATGACAAAAAGTTTTGGAATATCATCCAAGGCTTTATAGGTGAATGGAAGAGCTTGGAAATAAACTAAATCTTCTTTGACAGATAATTTGGGATCAATATGTAATCGACGAATATCTTTAATTGGTTTTACTTTTTGCAATGCCTCAAGACATAGCTTTTTGTATTTAGGACTAAAGTGTACAGATTCGGTAATTTGATTGATGTCATCAATATTTAAGGTGGTACTATTTTTTAAGGACAGTAATTTTTGTTTGAAAAACTGATCAACCCAAGTAAGATAATTATCGCCATCTTTTTCCCATTTTTCAATCCACGGGGCGACATTGAATTTTTTCGTTTTTCCATCTCTGGGAAAAGAGTAATTGTAAATGTTTTCCATGATTGGA
Organism: uncultured Saprospiraceae bacterium; assembly: GCA_964441245.1. GTDB lineage: Bacteria > Bacteroidota > Bacteroidia > Chitinophagales > Saprospiraceae > JALZUU01. The sequence continues at coordinate 5,473 of CAYTVR010000209.1, forward strand.
GCAAGATTGTCAGCTACCGTTAGTTCCATTTCCCTTTTCTTAATCAATACTCTATCATCCTTTTTAAGTTTGAAAAGATGAGGAACCATTTCAATGTTTGGATGTAAACGAATGAAATATAAGAGATATTTAATCGCTTTTAAATCCTCTTCTTTTTGGATGGTTGTAATGATTTTTGTAAAATCTTCCGCAGTAGGAGCAGGTAATACTTTGATGTCTCTTTTTTTGAAACCTGCAGGATCGTCTAGAAAGTCATTAATAGAAACCCCGTATTCTTCATCTCCATTTTGCGATTGTGTCACGAGTTGATTCAGTTGGGAAACAATGCCTTTGTCGGTTTCTGTTGCTTCAATGTTTTGTAACTGTTTTTGAATCTTTGGATTTGTAATTTCAAATTTGTTCAGATATGAATTGCAGGTTCCGATAGCTCCTATGTTACTAAAAACTTGCGCCTTCTTTAGATACAAGCGAAGTTGTGTTTCATCATTTAAAATCTGTTCCCAGTTTTTAGAATAAAACCAATCCAAAATACGGCCGGTCGAAAAACTCAGTTTAGGATCTCCTTCATTCAGACACGCCCAATATTCCAGAGCGGTAACATCATCTAAATCCAAATTTTCGATGATCTCATTTTCTAATCTATATCGGTCAGATTCTTTTTCCGCCAATTTGAGGACGGTCAATTTTTTGATTGTTCCAGATGTTAGTTTATATCGAATATTATTTTTTCTACAATAATGTGTAAGCATTGCTAATTGCTCCAAATATTTAAATTGAAAAGAGGGCAGCGTTACATTATAAGTTCGAAACATTTGGCGATATTTTTCTGCCAAGGCCACAATTTCCGAAGGCTCACCTTCTGTTAATTCGGTAAACGAAGCGAGTGCGACTTCATTATTTCTAGAGTTAAGTCGACGAAAAAGGCGTTCATAATTTTGTGTTTTTTCGATGGCTTCAAATTTATTGATATAGAGTTCTCGATTTTCATCCCATTCATAATCGTTGTGATGAGCCGCCCAATAGATCAAATAATTTAGTTTAGCGGAGCGATCACTTTTGGCATATCTATCAAAAGTGATTTCACCATCTTTTGCAGGTACGCCAATTTCAACCTGCGTTTGTTTTTGTATCTGTCGGACTAAATATTTGTTTTGTTGTCGCGCTTTTTTACCCGTTGTTTTTCTGTTTTTATAAAGTTGACTGGTCAAGAAATACAACGCCCGAGGGTGTTGAGCACTTAGCAAATCACTAATTGCATTGAATTGAATCCAAGGATAGTCCTCAGAAAGACTCAATACTTTTCCATAATAATTGACAGAATGAAGGAAAAAAGAAGGACGGAAATGAAAAATTTTATTGTAACCATAAGCTCGCATTTCTTCCATTGTTGATAAGGAATCCATGTAGTGCTCATATTGATTTTCCATCTGTTGAGGATGTTCTGTAGTGAGTCGAATGTTGGTTAAATTGGCTAGCGTTTTGTGCGCTATATCTGTAGATATTTTTTGTTCTTTTAATAAATGAAGCACCATTCTTACAGAACTAAAATCAGGATAATTTTCAACGGCATTAGCAATGCTTTCAAAAACTTTTGTAGAGTTTTTTAATTCAGAGGACAGCAGTTTTTTATCCATCACGAATTCAAAAAGAAAATGATAAGCTTCTTCAATATTTAAATCTCCGATTTGAGACAATCGTTTTTTGGCCTCTTTTTCATCTCCGGCCTTTACCGCAACCTTGACCTTTTGAATCAGTTCTTTTAAATGAATAGAAGCATCTTTTTCCTCTTCATTTTGTACGGGACCTATTTTATATTGAATTTTTCTTTTCTCTGGTGAGGTAATATAAAAACTGTTTGTCATGTGAGAATAGTGAATCTCTTCTTCTTTCTCATAGAAAAACGAAAGGAAATCTTGCTTAGGAAGCGGATTGGTGATCTTGATTTCTTCTGGTGTAAATAGGGTATAATTTTTTAATAAACGGCGGGCCTTATTTTTGACTTCAGGTTTATCTAACAAAGTGGCAATATCTCTCAATGCTCTTTTTTCTCCCCTTAGTATACTTTGTTCGAGATCCTCCAACAACTGATCATAATCAGGTGGATTAGAGGTCTGGGCAGACTGGGCTGAAAGCCCGGAAAGCAATAATAGCAGCATTAAAATAAAGGGGTATGCGGCTTTCATTTTAATTTTGTTCATGGGAATAATCTCCCCGTTTATTTGAGCATTATAAAAAGTGGATATTTTAATCAAAACCTAGTTGGACTATGCTTTGAATACCATCATTTAAGTCTTTGAAAACCAAGTTTCAAATCTTAACTTATCAAAATATGCAAGAACTACACCGAAAAGTAAAGAATAGGAAAAAATGAGAAGGAAAGGTGGTGGAAAAGGAAATCTTAGATAGGAATAGTAAGGTGAAATGATATTTTTTTAAACCATAAAGGCATTTAAGGAATAATATAGTTAAGCTTATTTGTTCCTTAAATGCCTCATATCGTTTCGCCTAAGATCACTCATCTTCAATTGCTACTTCTTTAACGAAATAAATCTCTTTTTGGACCGACATGTAATAGTTGCCAAAGAAATAGACGAGGTCACTAAAAGCCGCAAAATCATTGGGGAAATCTTCATTTAGAATCAAATCATCGATTTCTTTAAGTTCCTCATCAGCTAAGGAAAAAGGAAAGCCAATTGCTTTTTGAGAAAAAATTTGATCGTTTACATTTAAGGCCATTTTAATTTCAGTAGGCTCGCCAACCCGTTCCCAATTTAAGCCATTATCGAAAGAAGAATAAAATTCAAAATCATTAAAATTGGTAATATATATCAGATTGTCTTTTTCAAAAGTATCCCAAGTCCAATCATTAAAATTGGTAAGTGTTTCTCCTTGGGGTGTGATTCTAAATCCGCCATTTCGAGAGGTAACATAGTAATTGCCATTAATGAATTTTATATTGTTCAAATTTCCGGGATCACCAGGTAAGTCATCCAAATCAATTCGTTTGTTGACAGAAACAGATACAAAATTACTATTGGTCGGATCCAACTCAATATCCAACAAGAAGAAAGCATAATATCTTTTATCAGCCGTAATGACTCGCATGGGTAACATAAACTGAGAGCCATCTTCATTGAAAGCTCCAGGATCTCGAGATTCTCCTTCAAGTTCAAAGCTTTCCCCAGGACCTGCCTCCAAATCGGCAACTTTTAATTCATAAATTTGATCTGGATTTCGAACCAAATGGATCTGAACCAATTGATCCGTCGTAAAAGTTCGAACCAAACGAATAAAGGTGAAGTTAGAAATAGCAGGTCGGCCAAAAAAAGCAGCTGGCAATGGAAAATTTCGCTTTTCAATAATTTCATTATTGACATTAACCCTAAAAAGTTGGTTATCCGTAACAGCGAGTAATTCTAAGGGCGAAGCATGCATAGCTCGAATCGGAATCTCCGTAGATAGATCTAACTTGTCCCAAGGATTTTCCGTCCCGTCTCCTCTAATTTTATAACAAGAACTAACAAACAAGGTGGAAAGAATCAATAAGAGTGATAGAAGACGACTCATAGTTGTGAGGTTTATTTTTTAAATATAGTTCTAGCTGAAATATTTCAGAAGGACTTATTTTTAGAACATGCTAAAAATATACCAGATTGATGATAATTATTATAGTTTTTGGGAGATATACCTTGCTGCTTAGATAACCATTCATCCTTGCTCGGACAAATGAATAACAGCGTATTGAGGGGCCGATTGATCAAGCATACCTTTCTTGATATAGACTTGATTGTCTTTAATCCAAATCAATTGGTCGATGCCCCAACTTTGAGATTGATAATTGCTTGTTTGAAGCATCTTACCTGATTGATATTGCCAAAGGTCAAAACCATTGTTACATTTAGACGAAGCAGACTGATAAGAAGTAACGATTGCTTTTTGCTTGTCAGCAGAAAAGTAAGGGATGCCACCCATTATCTGTTGGGACCCATCTTTGGCATTGATCAACAAGGAAGAAAGACATTGGTCATTTTGCTTTTCTAAAACCACAAATGAATCAATTTCTTTGATATAACCATTGTAAATATGATAGATTTTTTTTCCTGCTTTATCCACTTGATGGGACAGCACCAAAGTTTTTTTATTCTCTAAGTTTAGCGTTAAAAGATCATCCTTTCGACTCACTAAATCTTTATCTTTCTTCAACCAATATTTTTCTGTAGCCCATTCACAAGCATTCATTCCAGGCCATTCATTTTGATTATATCCTTTAGATTCTTTACACAATCGATCTGTCAAAATTCTTTGTTGATCTTGTAATAAGGATTTGGTGTAAACTGCTCCATCCAATTTTTTAATATTAAAAGTCAATGGGCCACTCTCCTTCACTACCGTCGGAACGGAAACAGGATTTTCACTAGTGTTAGATTGACAACCCAAAAAGAATAAATGGACTAAGAGTAGATAAATCAATGATTTCATAAAACAAAATTACTAATTTTTTGTATCAAATGTTGATTAAAAGACTTGCATGACTTACAGGTGTAGACAGCAATTGAGTGTTTAGATGAATGATTGCTTTTATACAGAATAAAGTATTACCATGTGTTTTCTACTGGTATTGAATAAGATAGGAATAGATAGGGTTTTGGCTTATCTGTATATCTCAATTGTATTCTTAATGTCAAAATGATATTATTTCCAATCATATACTTGAAAATCAAGGAAATACAGATAGAAAATCTCAAAAAAAACGTATTTTCGACAGACCATAAGGACAGATTGATTAGATCATAACTTTAAGTCCTGCGAATAACAAACCATTTTCGTGATCGGCTTAACCTAAAAACTACTTCTTACAATGTTCAAGTTGAAACTTACTTGGAGCATGCTGCTCCTTACGTGCTATGCATTTGCACAAACTCCTACCTTTTACGGAACAAAAATCACAGGAAAAAAAAATAAGATAATTGATAAAGAATTAAGAGATTACAATATCTATCAATTAGATATGGAAGCTCTCAATGCCTATGTCAAAGAAAAGAAAGACGAAGTTCCTCTTCAGATTAAATTAAGTGAAGATCACGTTTGGAACCTGATGTTATTGGAAAATGATATGAGAGCTCAAGACCATATTGTTCGAGTGATGACTGAGGAAGGAATAGTGACGATGCCTCGAAAAGAGAATACCACGTTCAAAGGTTTTTTAAATGATGGGAACCTAGGAGAAATTCGATTGACGGTAGATGAAAATTTCCTCTACGGTTTTGTCACTGTTGCTGGTGAAGAAATTTATATTCAACCTTTATGGAATTTTGTCGAGGATGCAGAGAGTGATTTATTTATTGTTTACTCTGAGTTAAACGTTATTCCTGATCCTAATGCTAAATGTGGTGCAACACATAAACATGAAAAGGAGAGTGAACTTAAAAATCAACCAATTGATCCTGAGCTTCCAAGTACCATGATGGCCTGTAAAGAAGTGGAATTGGCTATTGCCAATGATTTTTCAATGTTTTTAGATTATGGTTCAGACGTAAACAATGTGATCGCTCAAAATTTTGGAGTGATGAATCTAGTAGGAGCTAATTATGACGATGAATTTGCCAATGAGATTGCATTTTTGATTACAGAAAATTTTGTTTCTTCTTGCTCTAATTGTGATCCGAATATATGGACTACAGCCACTAATCTAGGTACTTTGCTAGATAGATTTCAATCATGGGGACAAGGTGGTGGATTTAGTATGGGCTTTGATTTAGCTCAAATTTGGACAAACAGAGTCTTTGGTTCTAATGTATTAGGAGTTGCTTACTTAAATGGTGTTTGTAGTTTTTTGAAATACCAAGCTAATCGAGATTTTACGAACAATGCTAATTTGATTAGACAATTAGTGACTCACGAAACTGGTCATAACTTTGATGCAGGTCATGTAGATCCAAGTAGCTGTATTATGGAACCTTTTATAAATGGTTCATCCTGCTGGGATGCTATAAGTGTTAATCAAATAAATAATTATGTTGCTTCTATTTCTTGTCTAGGCGCCTGTGCTAGCGGCCAAGGGCCATCAGCTAATTTTAGTTCTGATCAAATTGAAGGCTGTGCACCATTAACTATTAATTATGCGGATAACTCTACAGGAGATCCAAATTCATGGTCATGGACTTTTGAAGGAGGAACACCTGGAACGTCCTTTGAGCAGAATCCAACAGTAACTTATCTTAGTGAAGGAGTCTTTGATGTAAATCTTGAAGTTGTTAGTTTTTTGGGATCTGACGTATCAAATGAAACCAATTATGTTACCGTCTTTCCTGGTCCAAATGGTACTTTTACGAGCACTGATTTAGGGGAAGGTTTTGTCAGTTTTACCAATACTTCAACCAATGGTACTTCGTTTTTCTGGGACTTTGGAGACGGGGCAACTAGTAACGAGCCCAATCCTACACATCAATTTTTTTCAGAAGGAATCTTCCCTGTTGTTTTGACTATTTTTAATGATTGTGGTTCAACGATATTTCAAGATCAAGTAAATATTATTCTTCCTCCTACTGCAGGCTTTTCATCAGATATAACTGAAGCTTGCGCTCCAACTGAGGTTACTTTTATAGATGAATCTTCCGAAAATGCAAGTAGTTGGTTTTGGACCTTTGAAGGAGGAACGCCAGCCAATTCATTTGATCAGTTTCCAGTAGTAGTTTATGCAACATCAGGAACCTTCAGTGTAACATTAGAGGTCGGCAATTCATCAGGTGGAAATTCGATTCAAGCCAATGAGTATATTACTATTTTACCAGGGCCAATAGCGGATTTCACTTTCGTGGAAAATGGGTTTATATTCGATTTTATTAATACGTCAACAGATGCGACTTCTTTTCTTTGGAATTTTGGAGATGGCAATACAAGTACTGAAGAAAACCCGAGTCATACTTATGCCATGGATGGAACTTATGATATTGAACTCATTGCCATTTCTGATTGTGGAAATATTTCTTCTATAGAAACGATTAGCATTCTGTCCGCTCCAACGGGTGCTTTTACAGCCAATACAAACACGATATGTACTAATGAAGCAGTTATGTTTAATGATGAATCTTCAGAAAATACAACGAGTTGGTCTTGGGATTTCCCTGGAGGCTCTCCAAATAGTTCAACAGATCGAAATCCATCAGTCACTTATGATAATCCGGGCATATACTCAGTAAATTTAGTGGTCTCGAATGCCGCAGGTTCCTCGACGATTACGGAGACGAATTATATAGTTGTGAATACCTCGCCGACGGTTGATTTTAATAGTAGTGTTTCCACGACAGTGGCGACCTTTACGAACACTTCAGATAATGCGACGACTTATGTTTGGGATTTTGGAGACAGCAATACGAGTACGGAAGTGAGTCCAATTCATACTTATGCAACGGATGGGATTT
>CAYTVR010000210.1:0-12859 GCA_964441245.1 uncultured Saprospiraceae bacterium
ATTTCTTCTCCTGAAATATTTTCTATATGTTTTACCAATTGTCCAAAGGCATTGTAGATAACGAGTTCTGCATTATAGATTGGCAGGCCAAATTGGATGGTTGTAGAAGAAGTAAATGGATTAGGATATACTTTATTATCGATCTGGTTAACTGAACCTATTCCAACGCTTGCATTACCATTATACCGTACTAATACCGTTTCAACACTAGAGCCGTTGTAAGCATAGCCCCCTAGTAAAATTTTACCGTTGCTATCAATGCCCAATGATTTACCTACGCTATAAGAAACGCCTATAGGAGTAACTGTTTTCCCATCTATACCAAAGTTAGTATCCAAAGTACCATCGCTATTAAATCTTACCAATGCAAAATTAGTAGCATTGGAACCATCTCTAGACTTTCCAGCCAATACAATTTTTCCATCACTCTGAATTACCACAGAATTACCTACACTATAAGTTCCATCTCCAACTGGCGTGGATATTATTCCGTCTATACCAAAGGTATCATCTAGACTTCCATTGCTATTATATCTTGCTAGTGCAAAGTCATTGCCGATACTACTGCTACTATATCCTCCTAATACTATTTTTCCATCGTTCTGTATATCCATTGAATAACTTTTACTAGAAAGTGCAATCAGTGTAGTTACTTTTCCGTCTACTCCGAAGGTCGTATCTACAGTTCCATTCGAATTATAGCGTTCTATATTAAATCTAACATCTCCCGATACGTGGTATGCGCCAGCTAGCAGAATTTTCCCATCACTTAAAACCCTCATTGAATTACCTTGTCCCAAACCTCCAATTACAATTCCGTTTGTGCCGAAAGTGCTATCTAAAGATCCATTTGCATTATATCGAACCATCGTAAAATAAGGTTGGTCACTACTAAAATGCTGACCATATCCTCCTAGTAGAATTTTTCCATCACTCTGAACGACAACCGACTTACATTTATCACTATAATAACCTGGTACATCAGTAATTACTATTCCCCCTAAGCCGAAAGTAGTATCCAAACTTCCATCAGTATTGTATCGCGCCAAATTTATATACCATTTAGAATACCCGCCTAATAAAATTTTCCCATCACTTTGAATAGCGACAGACTGCCCCTCGCTTCTATTTTCGATTGGTGTAATTACTGTGCCGCCTACGCCAAAAGAGTTATCCAATGTTCCATCATCATTGTAACGTATTAGGGCAAAATCAGAGGAGGTAAAGCTGTTTTGAGTAGATCCACCCATTATAATTTTCCCATCATCTTGAATAACTATTGCATTGCCCTTATCTGAAACAGTATCGAGCGGAGTAATTATGCTTCCATTTGTACCAAAAGTATTATCTAAAGTGCCCGCTGACTGAGCAAAAGAATAAGTTGAAAAACCAACCGATATCAATAAGATAAAAGGCAGTCGAGCAAGAAACGTTTTGATTAAAAATTGATCTGTCATTAGTAAGGGGGTTTTAGATGATTATGGGTAGTCAAATACTTTGCATTTATTCATTTGTTGCCAATGATTATAGCACTAAGGTCGAACTTATTCTTTGTAAGATAAAATTAAACATTGATTTGTCTTGTCTTTTAATAAACACATGGGGATTTGAATTTTCCATAGCATTCCGTTTGACCCAAGGGAATAAGGCGTCATAATGCTTATTACTCTCATTTTTAACTTTTAGCGCCTCTCCTTCTGGTTATGAACACTGATAACAAAATTATGATTATGTAACCTGCTATCAATAGCCTAATCAAGTAGGACTTATTTCGTGTTATCACAACATAATCCGCTATTCCCGTTTTCCAAAATAGCCATTCATCTGCCATAGAGGACGCAATATTAAAATTACCGGTTTCTAAAATTATAATTCCATCCTTAGAGATTAGATCAATTCTAGCCGCTGTATTAAGTGCGTTATTCCCACTTCCGTCGTGACCAATAATATTAGAAGTATTATCATTTTGACTATAGAGATGTGGACCTAATCCATAAATTGGTGTATCATTTATGAAGGTTTGTGGCGTGCTCATTGTAGCAATTGTCTTCCTTGGTAGTACTTCGTTCTTAGAGACATTTGCTAGTAGAAAGTTGGAAAGATCAGCTGAACAAGTTAACAATGATGCTGCGGCCAATGCAGTTGAGTTGAATATTATAGGCTAATAAACAACTGTTTCAGTTACAGCTATTCTTGAGCGTGTTCAATAAAGTGTGTCAGCGGGTAGATTTCCCTTTAGGGATTTAAGGGCTGCGCTAGGAAATGACACAGAGGTAGAATACTCCCCTATTCTTCAAGTTTTGTATTTGAATATTCTGCTTCATATAATTTTTCGCGTCCTTGATAAAATTCATCATCGTTTATTTTATACCAGTTAGCATTTGTATCGAATTTGTACGCAGGTGAAAATACATCAACCAATTGCGTAAATTCATTCGGCATAATGGAGTGAATATTTCCTTCATGAGCAGTAAGGATACTCACATTACCTACTTCTTTAATGAGTCCATGAACAAGACCACCGTTAATCAGATTATGGAACGACTGGAAGAAGGCGGGACCTTACATTCTTTTAAGAAACGGATCGATTGAAATGGTATGCATTGTGCGATGGTTGTGCACTGTCAATTTGGTCTCTATTTTACCGCACTGATCATGCATATCGAAAGGAGATTATTACATCTTTAGGATGGGGAATAACAATAATTTTCCGTGCTTTTAGATAGGGCTTTTGGAAAATTATGAGGAGGGGGTGTTGCGTGGTTTGACATATGGCGCTATGAATAGCTTGCCTTTTCGAAACTCCTCTTTATCTGTTTATTGTAATACTTAATTAAAAGAACAAACCTATGCAAAGCACGGGCTGCCAAATTATTTATGAGCGCCTGTTATATGCTGCCTTTATTAAATTAACTATTTCATAAATCTAAACCATAAAGACTTAATTCGTATAAACATAGTGGATATAATGCCGCTTACCTTCTTTAAGCATTTTGTACAAAGGAGAATCTACTGTTCCTGCCCATTCTTTTATAAAAGGATGAAAACGTTTTGGTATTTGGCTTTCAATCTTTTCAATTTTTATTTTATTGGTTTTTTCTAATGCCCAACGTACATTTTCCGTAATATGGTTTTTATACTGCATTTTTAATCCAGCATTAAGTGCTGCTTCTTCGCATTTTTCAACTTCATTATCATCAAAAAAATCAGCATACATAAACTTACCATCTTCTTTTAAAACTCTTTTCACTTCTTTATAAAACTTATCTACCGTAGGGTATTGATGTGAGCTTTCGATATTTAATACGTAGTCAAAGATTTCTTCTCCAATGGGTAAGTTTTCAGCATCTCCTTGCAAGAATGTGCTATTATTAAAATTGAATTTCTCTTTAGCTATTTTTATATGTTCGTCAGACAAATCTATTCCAACATAATTTTCTAATTTGGTTTCCTTTTTTAAGAATAATCCACCTACCCCTTTGCCACATCCAATCTCCAAAAGGTTCTTATTATATAAACGCTCTTGATTATTATTTGTGGCTATATATCTATACATATTCCTAGGTGTTTCTTCGATATCTTTAATCTCACATTCAGCAGTATCAATATACCCATAATTCATAAAATCGGCTGAAGATTCTGAAACCGTTTTTACTATAATTGCCAACGAATCAAACCAAATTTTATTAAGTCTTTTACTAAATCTTCTTCCTTTAATTTTAAAAGTTGGTAATACAACATAGGTAAAAGCACCTAACCAAAATAGGTTATTATAATGGAATAATATTCTTAACTTTTTCATGCTAATTTTTTATTTAAGACTCTTTGTAATTTGTGGATGGGTGGATGGGTTCTCCTTCTCCCGCCCACCTGACTTCGGTCGGGCTGGTTCGCAGTTCTTTACGTCAGCCCTAAAAAGCGGGCAAGTTAGAAGGGAGCCCATCCACCTATCTACCTATATCTCCCATCTATCCAAATAAAGAAACCCACTACACTTGACCTAGAACCATCTTGATTCATCATCTCCACTCCATTCAATTTTCTACATACAAAATTAGGAGGCATTGCGTTAAATCCCTATAACGATTCCGACAAAAGGTATAATGATTCCGACATGGAGTCTCCCCAGGGCGTTGAAGGCAAATGGAAGGACAGCGAGAGAGGTGGTATTATTATGATTTACGAGGAATACGGATTGTAGTATTGTGATTTTTCGTACGTGTACATCCTACTTAAGAGATGACTAATATTCATCATTATACATAGACTTTATTATTCTTTGATTTCTTCTACTTTCCAAATATAGAAACGCATATTAAGATGTGGATTCACTCAAAAAGCACTCCGGGACAACATACCGCTACAGTAATAAGGTATAGCCCTCAAGAATCAAAATATAGACGACCACTACTTGAACTAGTATACATTTTTCAAAAAAATATCGTTTTTTTACGGTGTTTGGGTTTTCTAGGCTGTAGTATTATTAGGACAGCACCATTTCTGATGTATCATTTAGAGATAAGGCTTCGGGATAGCCGTTCCAGCAAAATGAAAATTCTACAAGGGAATGAACAGCACATTTATGATATCTAATTATAAATCAACTCTGTAAAATACCTCTTTCTAATGGTTACCATTCAGCTAGTCAATACTAGTGGATGAAAGAGCTATAGTACTGGTTGAACCGTTTTACCTGCGTTTTACTTGACTTGTATTACTATTGTTATTTAAAGCTATAGAAAACTTTTAACTTAATGGTGTTGATGACATGTCCAGTCCCATGTGGGCTGGCATGTACATTCTAGTTTTTGTTTTTCAATCCCATTAAGATCGAAACTTCATCATAAAACAACCCAGCACCATTAAAATAAATTCCTTTACCTTTTCCAAAATTTTGAAAGGGAAGATACTACAAAAACATTTCTAATCTGTTTGTTTCCTATATTTGAGACAATATATGAATTTCATTAAATTAACATATCTATTATCGGTCTTATTAATTTGTTGTCCTTATGATTCAATAAGTCAGTCTACTGATGTTAGTTTTCAAAAATTAACAACAAGTTCTGGTTTGTCAGACAATACCGTTTATTCCCTTATTCAAAATGACTTAGGATTTATTTGGGTAGGGACAAAGAGTGGTTTAAATAGATTTGATGGTTATAATTTTAAAACTTTCCCAATTCCAAATGGAAAAAACGGAGACCATTCTAATCCAACTGTTTTTTCATTATTAATGGATAATTCTGGTCTGATTTGGTTAGGGCTCAAAGATGGAGGTTTGGTGGCCTATAATTCCCTTAGTGATCAATTCAATAGCTTCCCCTTCGAAGATAATACGACCGTAGATTGGACAACCATTACTGTAAAATCAATTTATGAAGATAGTCGAAATTGGCTTTGGATTGGAACTTTTGGAGGAGGGACAATCGTATTGGACGATAACAGGAAAGTCATCTATCATTTTTGTACTTATTGCAACGCAGAAAAAAAGGAGCAGTTGAGCAATGATTTTGTATTTGACTTTGAGGAAGATGAAAAAGGTAATGTTTATATCGCCACGGCAGGTAAAGGCTTAAATATTTTTAAGGTAGAAACTAAAAGCATTCAAACTATCCATGCTACGGATATAGAAGATTTGAATAGTTTTAGCAAAACAATATGCTTGGATAAAACTAACACGCTTTGGATTGGCACTGAAGGGAATGGGGTGTATACCTTTGATACGAAAAATCAAACCTGGAGAACTTATCGTACGAATGCTTCAACAAACAGTATTAGCAGTAACATCATAACGGATATCCAATTGGATGAAAATGGACAATTATGGTTAGCAACAGATGGCGGCGGATTAAACAAGTTCGATCAAAAGTCAGAATTATTTCATCATTTTCAATACAATTCTAAAGAAGACAGAACTTTAAATACAGATGCATTATATGATCTACACTTTGATAAATCCGGTAATCTTTGGATAGGAACATTTAATGGTGGCATCAATGTTTTGAAAGCAATTCAACCACCCTTCTATACTAAACGACAATATTATGATGAAAAGAAACTAGGTATACGGTCTGTTTTAACGGTTCGAGAAGATAAAAACAATCGAGTTTGGTTAGGAACAGATGGTGGTGGAATCTTTTATTTTGACTTGGATGATGAACATCTTGAATTACATAACGCTTCAAAACTTTTGAGCAAAGGTCAACTTAACGATGTTATTACTTGTATTCAACCCCAAGGAAACCAAGGAATTTGGTATGGCTCTTTTGCCAATGGGCTAAACTTCTTTGACCTTGACAAAGGAATTATCCAACGATTTATTCATGAAGATAATAACCCTCAAAGCCTGGTACACAACAATGTTTGGGATTTGGAAATGGATAAAGATGGAGGTCTGTGGATAGGTACCTTAGGTGGTGGAATCGATTATTTGCCGAAAGGGGCAACTACTTTTCAGCATTTTGGGGACTTTGAGAATCAACTTTCTGATGTTCAGATTATTGATCTTTTGTTAGATCAAAAAAATCAATATTTGTGGATAGCGACTGAGAACAGAGGATTGAATCGATTGGATGTTCAAACGAAAAACGTTCGACAATATCAGTATGGTGACCAAACGGAAAATAATATCTCCAGCAATAATTTACGTGCCCTTTTTGAGGACAAATCAGAAAACATATGGATCATTTCGGATGCAGGCATTGATAAATTAAACCCCAAGACCAATGAAATTTTTCCGCTCCATTTGAACTACCAATTTCAGATTGGGACTATTAACAGTTTGGAAGAAGATGAAAAGGGATTTATTTGGATATCCACTTCAGCTGGTATCCATCGATTAGACCCTAATGATAATACCATTACCGAGTTTGGAGCAGCCCCTGGCTTAGAAAACAATATATTTAATCCTAAAGCCGCATTAAAATTGAGCAATGGACGAATGGTTTTTGGTGGGGTACATGGTTTTTCGGTAGTTGATCCGGAAACACTCAAATTGAATAAAAACAAAGCTATTCCTGTATTTACAGATTTGAAGGTATCCTATCAATCCATTAAGGTTGGACCTCATAAGGGGCGAACTATTTTGAATAAAAATTTGAATGGGGAAAGCGTGGAGGTTCGACTGTCTTATCAAGACAGAGGCATTGCGTTTGAGTTTAGTACAACGGAATATACAAAACCAAGTCTAAATAAATATTCCTATCAATTAGAAGGTTTTGAAGAAAATTGGAATCTGGTTGATGCCACTCAACGAAAAATTTTTTACTCCAGCCTGGAGGGCGGAAAGTATCGACTCAAATTAAAAGCTGCTAATAGTAGCGGTGTTTGGAATGAGGATGAAATACGGACGATTAATATTATTGTAGCGCCGCCGTTTTGGAAAACGACTTGGTTTATCATCCTTATGACAGTCCTTATTATTGGGTCCCTCTTTTTGATAACCCGTTTTTTACTCAATCGCCAAAAGGAAATGTACGAACGTCAAACCTTAGAGCAAAAACAAAAAATCCTTCAACTTAAAAACCAAAACCTTGTCCAAGAAGTCACCAATAAAAAAGCCGAGTTAAACGCCTCTATTTTACAAATGGCCCATAAAAATGAATTCTTGACTGTGCTAAAAGAGCGTATCAAAAAAATCCAAACCAAGTCTGATACCAGTGCAAAAAAACCGCTAAGGTCAATTGTCAATATTATTAATTCCGAATTGCGCCAAGAGGACTATTGGGAAAAATTTCAATTAATTTTTAATCAAACCTTCCAAGAATTTATCAATCAGTTAGAAATTAAGCATACCAAACTTACACAAAATGATTATCGCCTATGTTGTTTTCTCAAAATGAAGCTGAATAACCATGAAATTGCTTCTATTTTAAACATCACCGTTAATGGAGTCGAACAAGCAAAGTATCGCTTAAAAAAGAAAATTGGTTTGAATAAATCAGAAAACTTAAATGATTATATCCAACAATTCGGAAAAGAGTAAAATTTGTTAATAGTGGTGCGAATTGTACTGGTACCGTAACAGGCGGGCTATCTTAGTCTCCCCCCTTAGTTGACTAACCGATCCCGCTTTGCTACTTCGACAACATCTTGCAATAGGCCGTAAGAAATAAATGTAGGCTAACCTATCGGGACTGGTCAGTCCAATACGCACCTATTCTGAAAACTACCAAAACTTTTTTCCCTTAAGTAATTTGGATTTTTCTCACCAATCTACTTTATTTTTCCTTTCCATCTTACCACTACCCTCCATAACCTATAAAATCTAAGAAAAACATCCCCTGTATAGCGTTTGTCAGGTGACTTTTATTAGCCAAACAACCTTGATTAAGTATTTTTGACAAGCAATTGAAAGGACGTCCAAAGAATATTTCTTGTTCATTTCGATCATTGTCAAAATATTTAGTAACCAATTCTGCGAAAAAATATCAATAATTTTGAGCAGATCAATAACCATTATGAAAGGATTGTTGCCGATTTTCATCTTCTTATTTTTCATGTCAGGTACCCTATTTGGCCAAACAATATCTTTAACCGGGGCTGTTCAAGACCAAAAAACCAAAGAACCACTTATTGGGGTGACGGTAATGATTATCAATTCTAGTAAAGGGACGGTCACCGATATTAATGGAACATTTGCACTCGAAGTTGCACCAAATAGTAAATTACAGTTTAGCTATACCGGCTATAAATCCAAAACAGTTGAAGTAAACGGGCAGTCAAATCTGGCGATAATAATGGGCTTTAACAATCAGCAGTTAGACGAAGTAGTCGTGGTTGGATATGGCACAAAAAATCGTCGGGACATAACCAGTTCTGTTGCTTCTGTCTCAACTGATGGTATCGAAAAAAAGCCCTTTGTAAGATTAGAAAATGCCTTACAAGGTAAAGCCGCAGGCGTTCAGGTCACACAATATTCAGGAAAACCAGGTAATGCGATTTCTATACGAGTAAGAGGGGCGACCTCCCTTTCCGCAGGTAATGAGCCATTATACGTATTAGACGGCGTTCCAATTTTGAGTACAGAAGGGATCAACCCTGCAGATGTCGCTTCCATTCAAGTTATGAAAGATGCCTCGGCTTCGGCAATTTATGGAGCAAGAGCAGCAAATGGAGTGGTATTGATAACGACCAAAAGAGGAATGAAGGGACAATCACAAATCAGCGTTAGTTCAAATATTGGAATCAGTCAGGTGACCAAAAAAATTCCACTATTAAATAGTCAGCAGTACGTGGATTTGGTGAATGAATCGTATACCAATGCTGGGCAATCTCCTGTCCTAAATGAAGAAGACTTTTCTGCAAATACGAATTGGCAAGATGAAATATTCCGAAATGCAGTTACTTCTGATTTACAAATTTCTTTTAGTGGAGGTACCGAAAAAAGCAATTATTTTCTTTCTGCCAATCGAAGCAAACAAGAAGGAATCGTCCTTGCTTCAGATTTCCAACGGTTAAATTTTCGTTTAAATCTAGATAATCAGATTCGAGATTGGGTAAAAGTTGGAACACGGATTACCGTTTCAAAAATTGATTTCAATAATGTTCCTGACAACAGTAGGGTTAACCAGGGTGGAGTCATTCTAGGTGCCTTATCTTCTCCTCCGATTATTGGAATTTACAATGAGGATGGAACCTATACAACCAACCCCCTTCAAGCCTGGGAAAATCCAGTAGCCAATATTGAAGCTCCAATAGATGTTGCATCAACTACGCGTTTGATGGGAAACTTATATGCAGAGTTTGAACTAATTGAAAATTTGAAATTAAAAACCTCATTTGGAACAGAGGCCTACTACAATAAAAACGATTATTTTCTTGATCCTAACAGAACACAATTTGGAAGAAGCCAAGAAGGAATAGCCACGACAAGTAGCAATCGAGAATTGATTTGGCTTTGGGAAAATACCTTAAGCTACAAATTAACACGACGAAACCATAGCTTTGATTTCCTCGCTGGGGTAACCAGTCAAGAATCAGGTTACGAAGGTACTTTTTCAAGGTCTGAAGGATTTCCAAATGCTGCCATCACTACGCTGAATGCAGGAAGTAGAAAAATTGAGGCAAGTTCCTGGGCTTCACAATGGGCCATTTTTTCCTATCTCGGTCGGGTTTCCTATAAATTTAGTGACAAGTACTTAGCGGGTTTCAGTTTTAGAGCAGATGGTTCTTCGAGATTTGGGAAGGGCAATCGCTATGCTTATTTCCCCTCTTTATCTGTAGGCTGGAGATTGTCAGAAGAAGCATTCCTAAAAAATAAATCTACGATTGATGATTTGAAATTGAGAGCAAGTATTGGTGCAACAGGAAATCAAAACATCGGAGATTTCACTTCCATTGGTTTATATAGTATCGGTTCCAACTATAATTTTAATAATGTCATTTTACCTGGAACGCGTCCAGCTTCTATAGGGAATGAAAATTTAAAATGGGAAACCACCAATCAATATAACATTGGTTTTGATGTTTCGCTTTTTGATTTTCGATTAAGTCTTACGGGAGATTATTACTACAAACGAACCAAAGATTTATTGATAAATGTAGACCTACCACGTTCCACAGGATTTCAAAGCGGTATTCAAAACCTGGGAGAAGTAGAAAACCAAGGATGGGAATTATCCATACGCTCTGATAACATTAAAAAAGAAAAATTCTCCTGGAGCACTCAATTCAACATATCTGCCAATCGAAATAAAGTGCTTAACATTGGAGGGGAAGACCAGGTAATTTTTGCTGGTACTATTCCAGAAAGAGGTGCATCCGTAATAGTACAAGAAGGATTACCATTGGGTACATTTTATGGCTACAATAGTTTAGGCGTAGATCCGGAAAGTGGAGATATTGTCTTTGAAGACATCAACAACGATGACCTAATAAATGAAGAAGACAGAACCATCATCGGTGATGCCAACCCAGATTTTATTTTAGGATTAACCAACTCAGTGACCTATGGAGGTTTCACCTTAGATGTGCTTTTGCAATCGAGTATTGGCAATGATGTATTCAATGCGACTCGTATTGAAACAGAAGGCATGTTTTCCGTAAAAAATGGAAGTGCAGTAACGCTAGATCGGTGGCAAAACGAGGGCGATATCACTAGAGTTCCAAGAGCTGTTTTTGGAGACCCGAATGAAAATAGTAGAATCAGTAATCGGTTTATTGAAGATGGTTCATTTTTAAGAATAAGAAATATTACGCTTTCCTATAATTTTCCAAAATCCATACTTGAAAAGGTCAAAGTTCAAGGATTGTCCATTTATCTAAGTGGTCAAAACCTTTGGTTATTATCAGATTATTCTGGTTATGACCCTGAAGTAAATCGTGATGGAGGAAGTGCCATTTCGCAAGGAATTGATTTCGGAACCTACCCACAAGCCAGGATAATGACAGGTGGGATTAAAGTTAATTTTTAAAATATTCCTTCTTCGAAAAAGACAATGCCCTAAGTTCAAGAAAAAGTTATCAACATGAAAAAATTCATCTTACTCCTTATAGTTTCTATTTCTGCTACCGCTTGCTCAGATTTTTTGGATAGAGAACCCATTTCTGATTTAGCGGAAGACAACTTTTTTAAAACAGGAGCAGATGCGGAATCTGCTTTGATTGCCGCCTATGATGCTCTGCAAAGTGAATATTTTATTTTCGACAATTTTATCAATGGTGATGTCATTGCTGACAATTGTTATGCTGGTGGAGATAATCCCAATAATTTTCAACTGGATGAATTTACGGTGACGCCTTCCAACGTAAATGTCGAACGAGATTGGTCCTATTTATATGAAGCCATTAGTCGTGCGAATGCCGTTTTAGATAACGTCCCTGCAATTGAAGCAACAGATATTACAGAAGATCGAAAAACGGAAATATTGGGGGAAGCCTCCTTTTTAAGAGCCTACTACTATTTCCATTTGGTTAATCATTGGGGAGAGGTACCTCTTGTTTTGGAAAAAGTCAATTCCACTGATGCTGAGGTGGTCTTTCAATTCAAAGTAAGTGTTCAAGAAATTTATGATGCGATAATTACAGATTTGAAATTTGCAGTAGACAGGCTCCCTTTAACCTATCCACAACAAGAACAAAGAGTAACTAAAGGAGCGGCAAATTCCTTACTGGCAAAAGCTTATACGCATCAACCTAAGCCAGACTGGACAATGGTAAGAACATATGCCTTAGAAGTAATCAATAGCGATGTGTACCAATTGGCTGACAACTTTGATGATTTATGGAAATCTACAAATGAAAACGGCTCGGAATCTATTTTTGAAGTTCAATTTATTGGTGGTACTAATGAAGCGAATTGGGGCCCTCAACTATGGTTACCTCCTTCCTTAACAAATGATGGTTGGCGAAAATTCAATACCCCATCTAAAGATTTGATCGCTGCCTTTGATGCCGAAGATGATGATATTAGAAAAAATGCATCCATTTTATTTGAAAGTGGATTGCCTTGGCAAGACCCGGATTTCCCAAGCGGTACCGTTCCTTTTCCTTACAAACAAAGAGAAGCCAATGGTTGGTCAAGTGCTAACAATTTTTTATTGCTCCGACTAGCAGATGTGATTTTATTGTTATCGGAAGCTGAAAATGAATTGGGAAATGCGGGTGCAGCAATAACATATTTAAACCAAATCAGAAACAGAGTAAATCTAAATAACACTACAGCTACCACTCAAGAGGAATTGCGCAGTGCCATACAAAATGAGCGTCGATTAGAATTAGCATTTGAAGGTCATCGTTGGTTTGACCTCAAACGTACCCGCACAGCCATTAGTACGATGAATGCTCTGAACAGAAATTATAACGTACAGGAATATCAATTACTTTGGCCTATTCCTCAAACCGAATTAGATAGAAA
>CAYTVR010000211.1:0-12844 GCA_964441245.1 uncultured Saprospiraceae bacterium
AAACCATAAATGACTGTTTGCATTCCAGCAATTTTCCATTGTCCATTTATCTTTTCCATCAGTCTTGTTTCTCTTTTTCTACCACGTTCAGGATCTTCTTGTTCATAGTTGACCCATGCTCCATTTCCATATAATCTTACCTCTATATCTTTAACTAAAGTTGGTAGTGGAGAAGGTTCAGGATGTTCTTCGATATAAGTTTTGACAAAATCATTTATGTCATCCCATCCCAAGGTCTCTGATAGGCTAGTATCTCGAAAGTCCATGTATGTCTTAGTTACATATTTTTCATGCACCCATTTTTCTTTCCAAGTAGGATAGTCACGATTAAAAGCAGCTTTAGTTTCCTCATTTAATATTTTTAAAATGGCTGCTTTCTCTAAGTCAAAATGAGCTTTTTGATTGCTCGTATCTTTAGTTTTTTCAACTCCAGATTTTTGACAGCTGTTGACACAAAAAAAGGTAGCGAAAAGGATGGATAGTAAGTAAGGATTTAGTTGCACAGTCTTAGATTTTATGTAATATAAACAAAATAATTGAACCTACTTGACCGAAATAATTGATTTTTAATACGGACTAGCGATGTGGAATAGTGACGCCTTGGCGGAAGACCCGTGAAAAGGATTCGGGGTAGAGCAAGGGGCCGAACGAACAGTGAGCTATGTAACGTAGCGACCGAAGGGAGGCCCATTATTCTAATTGATTAAGCTTAGATCTCCTGAAATAATTTGACGTGTTCCATTTTTTAAATTCAATTCAATCATATAGATGTAGACACCGGGATTCATCAATTCGCCTTTGAATTTTCCATTCCAAAGTTGGATGATAGACTGAGTAGGAATATTTCTTTCTTGAAAAAGTAGGGCACCCCATCTATTAAAAATTTGGACTTGATTAATGTTTTGAATAAAGTTGTCTTCCACTATTTGAATAGTAAAACGATCATTGATTCCATCGGTATTTGGTGAAAAAACATTAGGTATGTAAATTAATTGTTGGATACAGTCATTGGGAAAAATATCTGGTGTTGGAATTTCGATTTGACCAAGTACTAAACAATTGTTGGCATCTGAAATACTAAGATTATAAATGCCAGAACCAAGTGCGCTTGGATTGTAAACATCGTCCACTGTTACATCCCAATTGATTTGGAAAGGAGGACTGCCGTCATCAATAGTCAAGGCAATACTTCCGTCTGAAATACTGGGACAAGAAGGCGTTTGAATTTCATAAGTCCATTGAGGACCGCGTGAAAGTACGCTACCATTTCCGACGGGAATACCTTGACAATAGGCATCATTAAAACCTGTGAGTTGATAATTGCCATCTTGAGAAACGGGGAGTTGAAATGGATTGGTGTCAATGTTTTCGATGATAGGTTGAATAATATCATTGATCGTATATTCGATAGACCAAGGTGGATTACCCTCGAAGCTGACCATCAAGAAATTGTTTTCTTCTGCACAAATCTCAATCTCACCAGCTAGGGTAGCCCTTGGTTGATTTTGAATGCCGACTCCCGCAATGGCTAATGCAGTGGTCCCACAAGCATCCGAAATGGTGACTTCATAATGAGTTGGTTCATCCACCGTTTCTGTAAGTAGTGGAGTAGTGGCATCCGTATTCCAGATAAATTCGTAAGGTGCTGCCCCGCCGCTGACTTGTGGACCGATAGAAAACTCTTGATTGGGGCAAACGATAATTTCTTCGAAAGTTCCTTCCAAGGTATTTAAATCTGCAATAAATAGATCAGATTCAAGCGGCGGAATACAGTCGCAATCATACTGCAATTCGAGTCGAAGTCGCTCGGGAGATTCCGATATTTGATCCGTAATAACCTCGATGGGTAATTGAACGACAAAAGTGTTGGCAGGGATGGTAATGGAAGAGGGCAAAATTTCGAAATCCAAACCTTCAGTGGCATCCGAGTCAGAACTGATGTTAAAGTCGACTACTAAGTCTTGATCAATATTTTGATTATTGGCCCTTCTGAATTCAAAAAATCCTTGTCCGCAATTTTCATATAAAATCGCTTGATCATTATTGTCCACTTTCGGAGTAATGATTACTTCTCCGCCAAGGTCAAAACTTTTAGAGGCTAAAAAAACAGCGGAGTCTAGTTTGTCATCTCCGACATCTGCGACGATCAAACGAATGTGATAAGTCTCACAAGGAATGACATTAAAAGTTGCTGTTAATGGAAGAGTGAATCCATCGAATTCAAAAACATCTAGATAACTTGCACCGAATAGAATACCACAATTTTGAGTGTCTTCCTGCAATTCATTTTTGACGTAAGAGTCGGAATTACTTTCGTGATTGACAGTATTGATGGAAACATAATCATTGCTTCCAGGAACGGTGGCCACATTAATGGCATTGTTGTCAAAAACTCCATTGATGCCTGGTCCGCTTACGAAAAAGCCGAAGTTGTCATTGAAAATGGTATTGACAAATTCGCAATATTCTTCTGATGCAAAGACGTATTTAAAGGTCACTTGATCGGAGAAAGGAACAAAATCAAATTCAATTCCTGTAGCATCAAAAACGGTACTAGTCGCGATAATATTTAGATCGGGATCAACATCGTTATTGCTGAAGGAGGTAGATTTTTCTTGACTAGTATTGGCGTTTGAGGCGTCTCGAATATCGCCAGTAGATATAATGATTCCTTCAGAAAAACCGATGATGCTTTGTGCATTTGAAAAATAACCAATGCTTAAATCATTCCCTTTTGATTGAATATTACTGACATTGCGACAGCTTCCTTTAATAAAATGATCGAGGACTAATTCTTCATGCGTAAAAGAAAAATTGGTGGATAGACTACCTGATTGAGCAGTAAGGAGTATACTACAAATGGAAAGGAATACAATAGAAAGAAAGCATTTTCTTAACATTGGATTTTATTGAAAAGAACTGAAGCATGATGTTTGTCTAACAGAAATTAAAGACTTTTGTTTAGGTGTATATTTTAGATTTGTGTGGTTTGATTAAGATTGTCCCTTTGAGATACGCTGTTTGTTTTTGCGTTTATTTTAATAAAAATTCTAAGGTTCCGCCTTTCGTTAGTTGATGATGATTGATGAAATACCCCTGATGTTTTTTGTTATTCCATTTGATCTGTTCAAGAAGGAACTTATCTTCTTTGTTGTTTTTGGTGGTTAGAATTAAGTTTTTACCGGAGTAATATTCAGGATGAAGTTGTATATCGATTTTGTCGAAAATCGGACTTACGAGCGTATAGTTCATATTGCCAGGACAATCGGGATAGAAGCCCATCATACTAAATATCAACCAAGTTGACAAAGTACCCGTATCATCATTACCGGGAATTCCATCAGAGGCATTGAAATAATATTTGCGGATGAGTTCGCGAACTTTTTTCTGGGCTTTCCATTCTTCTCCTTTTACATAATTGAATAAAAAGGGATAGGTGATATCTGGTTCATTGGCCATGTCATAATTATCTGTTTTAAAACATTCGTCTAAGGCACTTATAAATTCCTTTTCTCCTCCGAGCAACTTCATCAATCCTTTGATATCATGAGGAACATAAAAACGATACTGCCAAGCGTTACCTTCGACAAAACCAATGACGGGTTCGAAATTTTTTCCCGCTTCTGGATTGAAAGGATACAACCATTTTCCATCGTCCATAATGGGGCGGAGCATACCGGTAGAATCATCAAAATACTTTTGATAAGATTTAGATCTTTTTTCAAAGAATAGGGCATCTTCTTTTTTGCCCAACGCTTTCGCTAATTGTGCTAAATTCCAATCAGAAATATTGTATTCTAAGGTGGTCGAAACAGTGCCACCCCAAATATCACTTCCTGTACTTTCTGGAATATAGCCCAATTGATCATAAAAAGAGAGGCCCGGGCGTAGTTTGTTATTTTCTAATTGAGTCGCTGATTTTTTCATGGCTTCATAGGCTAGATGGACATCGAAATCTTGAATGCCTCGTAGATAGGTGTCTGCCAAAACAGGCGTAGCAGGATCGCCAACCATTACGGTCGTTTCCATGCTGAGTAATTCCCATTTAGGTAACCAACCGCTTTCTTTATACATTTCAAGCATTGAATGTACCATGTCTGATTGCAAATCTGGATAGACTAATGAGAGAAAAGGATGGACATTTCGATAGGTATCCCAAAGAGAAAATACAGAATATCTATTTTTGCCATTGGCATTTTTAATGCCGTAATTTTCCATCATGGGGTATTCTCCATTGACATCTTGAATGATATTTGGATGCATCAAAACATGATAGAGTGCAGAATAAAAGATAATTTGATCCTCTTTTTTTCCTCCTTCAATCTTAATTCTTTCTAATAAATTATTCCAAGCATCCACCGCATTTTTCTGAGTTTGTGCGAAATTAAATTCTGCTTGTTCTGCTTTTAAATTGGATCTAGCATTCTGGATACTGACGTATGAAATACCTACTTTGACTTCGATGGATTCACCTTCTGCTGTATCAAATGAGAAGTAAGTGCCAATGTTATCTCCCGCCATCTGATATTGAAAATTTTCATAAGGTTTGTACTTGTCATTGTACTTGGTCCAAGCTCCTTCTACACCTTCATATTTTTGCATCTTTTTCCAAGCGCCAAATGATTTTGCAGGTTTTGAAAATTGAGCTACAAAATAGACCGGACGAACATCTTCTGGATGATAACAAAAAGTGCCAATCAATTTGGAGCCTTCAATTTCCGTATCAGATTTTATTTGAATCGTAGCACCTGTTTCATTGGTCAATCCTAATCCTAGGTTCATTAAAATATGACTTTCCCCTTTCGGGAAAGTATATCGACTAATGCCTGTTCTGAGGGTAGCAGACATCTCCGTTTTGATTTTATATTTGTCCAAAGTATTGGTGTAATATCCTGGGCTAGCCTTTTCGTTGGAATAGGTGCTACCATTTTTTTCAGGATCTAATTCTAATACTCCAGTGGTCGGCATTAAAATAATACTTCCAAGATCTGGACAACCAACACCACTTAAGTTCACATGTGTAAATCCTGTTAGGAATTTATTTTCAAAAACATAAGGACGAGAATGCCATTCACTGTCTTTTTCAAATTTATTTTCTTCGCCTTTTTTATAAGCTACATTGAATGGACAAACCGAAGCCATTCCTGCAGGCATCACTGCGCCAGGATGTGTTGCACCATAATTGGAGGTGCCAATAAATGGGTTGACCAAGTCTGTGGCATTTTGTCCCATTAACAAAAAAGGGAAAACAAATAAGCACCAAGTGGCTGTACGCTTTTGCATATTTTACTATTTAAAAACTTAGAAATAATATCTTTTAAAGGCCTCCATGGCTTCATACTCTGGCAATCCTAAAAGATCATATACCTTTGCAGTATGTCGATTTCGATCTTCTGCTCTTTGCCAAAATTCTCGGGAATCATGTCCTGGGAAAAGTGGTCGATCTTTTTGAGATTGATGTTTAAAGATAGCTCTTCTCTTTCGAAGTAATTCTTCCGGACTTATTGGAACAGCCATATCAATATCTTCCACCGCCCATTCTTGCCATGCGCCTCGATACAACCAAACATAACAATCTTTCATCCATTCTTCCTCTTTCAATAATTTGATGGCTTCAAAAATGGCTGTCAAACAAACTCGGTGTGTCCCATGTGGATCTGATAAATCACCTGCTGCAAAAATTTGATGTGGTTGAACTTGTTGTAAAAGATCGACAATGATTTGAATATCCTGATCACTTAGTGGTTTCTTTTTGACCAAGCCTGTTTCATAAAAAGGCATATCCAAAAAATGCATGTTTTCATCGGGAAGACCTACATAACGGGCACCTGCTTTGGCTTCGCCTCGTCTAATCAAGCCTTTTATTTTTTGAATTTCGGAAGAATCAATTTTACCAGGTTCTTTGTCGGCTAGTTTGTTCTTTACAGAGTTAAAAAGGGATTGAGTGACTTCTTGTTTTAATCCAAATTCTTCATGAAAGTCGTTGACAAAATCAGCAAAGCGAACGACATCATCATCGAATACTGCAATGTTCCCAGAAGTTTGATAAGCCACATGGACCTCATGCCCCTGATCATGTAAACGAATAAAGGTTCCACCCATCGAAATCACATCATCATCAGGATGTGGACTAAAAAGCATCACTCGTTTTTGTACGGGTAATGGACGTTCCGGATATATGGTAGAATCTGAGTTTGGTTTACCGCCGGGCCATCCAGTGATGGTTGTTTTGAGGCTTTCAAATATTTTGATATTGATATTGTAAGCAGAATCAAACTCCGTAATGATATCGCCCATGCCGTTGTCACTATAATCTCTATTGGTGAGCTTTAAGATTGGTTTTTTTAATTTTAAACTTAACCATATTACTGCTTTACGGATGAGATTTTGATTCCAATCACATTGCCCCATTAACCAAGGAGTTTTTATTTTGGTTAATTCTGCACTAGAAGCTTGATCTAAAATAATGATGGTATTCTGGTGTTGTTGGAGATAGGTTGCTGGAACTGAATCACTGATGGATCCTTCGACGGCCTCTTTGACAATAGCAGCTTTTCCTTCTCCCCAAGCCATCAAAATAATTCTTTGCGCTTTCATGATTGTTCCGACTCCCATGGTAATGGCTTTCAAAGGAACATTTTCTTCACCAAAAAAATCTGAAGCGGCATCGACTTTTGTGATATGATCCAATGTGATCAATCGAGTATAAGAACTTTCGCCAGATCCGGGTTCATTGAATCCAATGTGCCCCGTCCGACCAATCCCTAATATTTGGATATCTAAGCCACCAAAGTTATTGATTTTCTTTTCGTAATTACTACAGAAATCAGCTATCTCATTTTTAGCTAAAGTACCATCTGGAATATGAATGTTTTCCGGCAAAATATCAATATGATCGAATAAATGTTCCTTCATAAATCGAACATAACTTTGTAAAGCATGCGGTGGAATAGGGTAGTACTCATCCAAATTAAAACTCACTACATTTTTAAAACTGAGTCCTTCTTCTTGATGCATTCTAACCAATTCACTATACACAGTGGTTGGTGTTGAACCGGTAGCCAAACCGAGTATGCACATTTTATCTAGTTTTGCTTTTTCTCGAATGGTATCTGCTATTTCTTTTGCTACAGCTTTAGAGGCGAGCAAGGAGCTATCATAAATTTTGGTTAGCATTTTTTCAGATCGAGAAAGATGATTTCTTTTGGGGAAAGCTGTCATGATGGTAGATCTTTAAATTTAGAAAATATTGAGCTTGTTAATCAAATTTACCTAAAATATTGACTGTGTACGCACACAGTCCTTAAAAATTTGCTATTTTGTTCAAAAAATTACCTATTATACTGAAAAGAAGCCTAGATGAACCTGCACCCAGTTGATATTTCCATTGTTGTTTTATATTTATTCATTACCGTATTCATTGGATTTTGGATATCAAAAAAGGCTTCACGGGATCTCAAATCTTATTTTTTAGGAGACAACGAAATCAAATGGTATTACCTAGGTTTATCCAATGCCTCAGGGATGTTTGATATATCGGGTACGATGTGGTCGGTGACGCTTCTATTTGTATATGGTTTAAAAAGTGCCTGGATTCCTTGGTTATGGCCCGTATGGAATCAAGTTTTTATTATGATTTTTTTAGCGATTTGGCTAAGGCGATCGAATGTGATGACTGGTGCTCAATGGATTACCACTCGTTTTGGGGATGAACAAGGTGGGCGGCTGTCACATATTATTGTAACCATTTTTGCAGTGATTAGTGTTTTTGGATTTATTGCTTATTTTTTCGTTGGGATCGGAAAATTTGCCACTATATTTTTCCCTTGGGATCTTTCTTTCCTAATGGCAGGCATATCCTTTACTTCCGAACATAGTTATGCCTTGATCATTATGGGGATTACGACTTTGTATGTGATCAAAGGAGGAATGTATAGTGTAGTTATAACAGAAGTCTTACAATTTGTAATTATGACTATTTCTTGTTTGGTGGTGGGGTATATTGCTTTTTCAAATGTCTCTGCCGAACAGGTGATGAATGCAGTACCTCCGGGCTGGAGTGATTTAATGTTTGGAATGGAAATGGGGCTGGATTGGACAAATTATTTGGAAAGTGTTAATCAAAAAATAGAATCAGATGGCTTTGAATTAATTGGTTACTTGGTGATGATGATGATTTTCAAAGGAATTTTTGCAAGTTTGGCTGGACCGGTACCTAGTTATGATATGCAACGAGTCTTATCGACCAAAACGCCCATGGAAGCAGCGAAGATGAGTGGTTTGACCATTTTAGTTTTATTCTTTCCGCGGTATTTAATGATAACTGGTTTTGCGGTTTTATCCTTGGTTTATTTACTTCCTGAATTTCAAGCGATGGGAGCCAATGTTGATTTTGAATTGGTTTTACCATTAGCCATAGAACGTTTTGTTCCTGTAGGATTTAAAGGCTTGTTGTTAGCAGGCTTATTAGCCGCTTTTATGGGAACCTTTGCAGCTTTCATTAATGCGGCACCTGCTTATTTAGTCAACGATTTATATAAAAAATATATTAACCCAAATGCAGAAGATCGAAAATATGTTCGGATAAGTTATTGGTCTTCTTTTGTATTGGTGATTTTAGGCATCATTGGTGGTTTTTTTGCAGAGTCCATTAATTCTTTGACTTTGTGGATCACTTCAGCTTTATATGGAGGTTATGCTGCAGCCAATGTCTTGAAATGGATTTGGTGGCGATTCAATGGTTACGGTTACTTTTTTGGGATGCTAGGTGGACTATTGGCGTCTACGTTTGTCCCTGGAATATTTCCAGATACTGCTGCCATCTATATCTTCCCCATTATTTTATTCATTTCATTTATTGGGTGTATACTAGGTGTATTTTTTATGCAAGCAGATGACGAAGAAGTGCTTAAAAATTTTTACAAACAAACTCGACCTTGGGGATTTTGGGGACCCATTATCAAAAAGATACAAGAAGAGGATCCGAATTTTAAGCCCAATAAAAATTTCGGAAAGGATATGCTCAATGTCTTGATTGGGATTATTTGGCAAATGACTTTGGTCGTCATGCCTATTTATTTGATCATCAAATCTACCAATGATTTTATGATAGCTCTAGTGATTTTTATTTTGACCAGTATTTTATTGAAAAAATTGTGGTACGATAAATTGGAAGAAGAATGTTACCTATAACTGCGACTTTCCTTGATGAAATTAGCCATGATATTCCGCATCAAAATTGGGGCGCAAAAGAATGGGACGCTGATTTTGTACACATGAAAAACATGGGGATCGACACGGTAGTTTTGATCCGGTGTGGTTATAAACGTTGGCTGACTTATCCTTCCTCATTTTTGCTACAGCAAGAAAACGCTTATCGTCCACCGACAGATTTAGTGCATCTTTTTTTGACCCTAGCGGAAAAGCATGGGATGCAATTTTATTTTGGTTTATACGATTCTGGAAAGTATTGGTGGGAAGAGGGGGATTTTCAAAAAGAAGTAGAGATTAATCTAAAAGTTATTGATGAAGTTTGGGAGCAGTATGGTCATATGTCCGCGTTTAAAGGTTGGTATTTGTCTCAAGAAGTTAGTCGTAAAACAGGTGACATCATGACCTTGTATGCTCAATTAGGAAAGCATTGTAAAGCCATTTCTGGAGGATTACCGACGCTGATCTCTCCTTATATTGATGGGAAGAAAGCGATTCTTTCGAATCAATCCTCGATCACTAAAGCGGAAAGTATCAGTATTCAACAACATGAAAAGGATTGGAATGAAATTTTAGATTGTATCAAAGACGCAGTCGATATTTTAGCCTTTCAAGATGGGCATGTAGACTACCATGAGTTAGCTCATTATTTTTCGATCAATAAAAAATTAGCGGATCGTTATCAAATGCAATGTTGGACGAATGCAGAATCTTTTGATAGAGATATGCCGATAAAATTTTTACCCATCAAGTGGGAAAAGTTATTGCTAAAATTAGAAGGAGCGCAAAAAGCTGGTTTAGAAAAAGCCATTACGTTTGAATTTTCTCATTTTATGAGTCCACAGTCGGCTTATGTTCAAGCACATCGATTGTACGATCGGTACATGGAGAAAATAGGAGGTAGGTAGTATTGAAAAACATCCTTTTTAATCTAAAGAATTCTCCGAGTCTTCCCTGATGTGTCGAAGATTGTTTGGTCAATAGGGTATTTGTTTGCTTACGGCGTCTCCCTTTTTTCATTGATAAAAAAGGAAGCAAAAAATCTAGGCAAAATAAAGGCTTTACTCATTTTGGCTATTCCTTTGATACTCTTGTATCAACCAACGCTAGACTCTCCCGCTTCCACCTATTTTGCCATTCCCACCCCGCCACTTTAAACGTAGATCATCCAATTTGTCAATTTAAGCTTCACCTGCATGCGACAAAATGTCGGGACCCAAAAGTCAGCAAAACGCTTGTCAAAAAAAACTTATGGCTCTTTTTCTTTGAACCTCTTGGTTCAAGCAGCGCTTGCCTCAAGCAGTTTTTGACAGGCCTCCCGTCCCGATATAGTGAAGTAACGTGATACCTCGTACTCTTGGATCGATGTAGTTCAATCTTTCCCTCCTAGGAAGCTTGGATTCCAAAGCAACAAAGCTAAAAGAAATGCCATGAAGCTGGAGCCTCCAATGTCGTAGGTGTTTTGTAGGAGATGATAAATAGTAAAGGCTGACATAAAAATCAAAAAGAATCCTGCCACGTACTTTTTAAATTTAGTTGGCCAAATCAGTACACCAGCAGCAAGTTGTAAAACACCAAGTACCTTCCAAATCGTTGGCGAAAGATTATTCATCATTGAGCAAGGTGGCTCCAAAAATGATAAAAATTTATCTGTACCTATCATAAAGAAAAGGAGACTACAAATGAGCGTTATTATATTGGTGATAGACATAACTTATTTTGAGTATTTTTAATTAATGCTTTTTCGTTTTTTGTAGTTCCAAGGTTCGGTGCAAATGTAGTAGACGCGTTGCAGTGGCTATTTGCTTTTTGTTAGCCAGCGGACGTTTTTTAATAATCTGAAGAATTTAGAATTGCTGACATACTCTTCGAATAGTTATGGATCAATGCTTATCTTGAATTAACTGATTTATTAAGTACCCCTACTTATTAAAATAGTTTCAAGAATATGTTTTTAAGCAATTTTTTTTGCAGGTTAAAAAACCGTTTATACAGATACCTTTTTATGAATCGCAGATTAAAATTTTATAGCTATTCAAATTCATAAATATTTGTCTTGTAATCAAATTTAAATTAATTAAATCAATTAAAGCAATGACAAATTTAAGAATAATGATTGGACTTATCCTTTCCTTACTATCTAACTCAATTAATGCCCAGAATAATGATCAGTCGTCATTTTTTATTGGCTATGAAACCTTTGAAATGGCCATGAACAAATTTCAGAATTTTGCAGGAGAGGTAGGCTATCGATTCAACGATAAAAATCAAATTAGACTAATGATTGGAGAAGTCAATTTAACGGAAAGACACTTGTCCAGTAAGTGGGAAGCTACTGCAGTAGATGGGGATAACGTGGAAGGTTACTTCCGAATCTACGAATTATACTATGATCGATATTTTGGAAAACGTAAAAACTTTTATTACAGTGGAAGTGTAGCCTATGTCAAAGACAACTACAATCACCTTGTTTCGGAGGATCGTATAGAAAATGAAACAGCAACTATCGGATTTTGTATTGGTTATAGAAAAGAAAATTTATTTGGAATAAAGCATTTATACACCAATATATCCATACCCTTTAGATACTATTTCAATGACATTCCAGAGATGGAATGGAGCGGTACAAAAATTTTAGCTCATAAATACGTAAACAATTTTTGGTTTTTTGTCGGTTATAATTTTTGATTTTATAATGGAATCAATCTTTTCGGAGTGAATCTAAAAGTGGGGTATTGAGTCTAAAGACTCGTGAGTTTAAACCAGCTTTCTGATAGTTAACGTTTGTTGCAAACTACTTTAACGCCTTTAAGCATTATGTATGTTTTTGACTTTGTTAGCTGTCAGATTTTTTTGATATATTGAAAGCTTTGGGATTACGATGATACTCTTTAAATAATCAATAATGAATTTGTAAATCTACTAAGGATCATGTAGACGATAATTGATAACCGTTGCACATTCGACTAAAATACCTGAACTTTCGGAAAGTTGATGGTGAATAAAAATCTGGATTTAGATCTTTCAAAACTCCGTTTCGCAGACAAATACTACTTACTTGCAGAACTTTTTTTTGCAACTTAGGAAAATTAATGATTTTTACTTCGTTATTCCCCATAAGCTATAAATCATGAAAAAATCAATTGTCATCGGATTACATCTTGGGTTCTGGCTATGCTATTTAGTCTTAACCATTGTTTTAGTTGCCTTTTCATTAGAAGGAGAAGATAATGCTATTGTAGATGAAGCGATAGAAAGGGTCCTATATTTTACAGTTATTCCCTCTGTTATTTCCTATTATTTATTTTATTTTTTTGTATTTCCAAAAATTCGTGAAAAGAAATTTGTGCTGACCAGTATTTATGCGCTTTCGTTTGCAATTGGCGTATCTTTGATAGGAAATCTTCTTATTTATATTTTTTTAGGAATTGAGAGTTTGACGGAACGTGATGAATCTATGACCGTTGGTATCATTTTTAGCTCTCTTGTCTGTTTTGTAACTGGTGTTGTCGCTCTAATCACGAAAGGGTTTATTACTTGGTATGAAGAATTAAAATTGAAAGAGGAACTGAAACAAAGAAATCATGAAATGGAAATGGCTTTGGTTAAGTCGCAATTAGATCCACACTTTTTA
>CAYTVR010000212.1:0-2249 GCA_964441245.1 uncultured Saprospiraceae bacterium
ACTTCCGAAGTCGATTTTGTTCATACTTATTAAAGTAACTAAGAATAGAATATAATTTATTCTTTTGCATTTTGTTTTTGAAAATAAAGTTTCAAATTTGGATAATTCTAGCTTAATTAAGCCAAATAAAAATAAGTGATTTTACATTTATTTTAAAAGATATATTGAAATTATTATAATAATTCACAATATCTTCCTATATTTAAAGCGGTAAATGTAGTAAAAGTTCACAATACTTTACAGGGTTTACACGGCGAAAAATAATACACCATTGATTATCAGTAATGTATAAATTAGTTTATATGTAAATTAAACTAATAAATATATCACAAGCCATCAAAACTGTATTTTCAACCCTGTATTTTTACGTGCATTTTTGTATTGTTAGTTTTTCTGCAGGTTACCTGTGAACGAGTTATATAAAATCCTTTTGACAATGAATGTATCTAATTTTACACTTCACCATTTAGCCCTATGGCTATTTATCCTCTTTACACCCATACTGGCATCGGCCCAAGGCTACCAGCATTTTGAGATTGCTCAAGGTGAGGTGTTCGAGTATTCTTTCTTTTCGCAGTATACTCCAAATCCAGTCCCTACGGCTAGTAATGGAACCATCGAGATTGTGACCCTACCACCTAATGCACAAGGCTTGGTAGAATACATGTTAAAATATACGCCTGATGCAGGATTTATTGGATTGGATTCAACTGATTTTGTTTACTCAGAGTCTTTAACGCCCATTCAGGTGTTCTTAGAAATAGAAGTAGTTGCCTTTGATGTTACTGCCAACACGGATTATTTAACCATCACCAAAAATACGATTGGAACATTAGATGTCCTAGCCAATGATATCTCTAATAATGGTATACTGGTTTTAGAAAACTTACCATTAATTAATAATTGTCAATTAAGTGTGGATGCCAATAATCAAATCACAGTGACTCCTACGACTGATTTTACAGGAGTTGCTCGTTTTCACTATAGTGTTTGTAATGATGCAGGAACTTGTGATGTTGGTTTAGCGGTTATTTTTGTAGAAGAATCAGGATCATCGAACGATACGATTACTTTAGTCACCAAAAGAAATCAAGCCTTAGATGTATTAATTCCAATTAGTGAAGGTCATGTCGTTATTGACGCTCCAGATAGTGGTGATCTAACCGCATCTGATGCCATTCTTTTGTACACACCAGATTTAAATGATGTACAAACCGGGGACGAATTTACCTGTGCTTATAAATATAATGGTACTTGGTCTTTACGAACTTATCAAATAAAAATATTAGAAGCACCTTTAGTCAATAATTTTGCACTAGACGATTATGCTTTTACTCCAATTGGTGCTCCAGTGTCTATTGCTGTGTTAGAAAATGATTTGGGGGAGAATATTACCTATGTAAATCATACTAATCCAAGTGAAGGAAGTATTTCGGAGGTGAATGGGATCTTGACTTATACTCCTAATTCAGCTTATGAAGGATTTGATCAATTTACCTATACTGTTTGTTTAGGTTTGACCAATAATTGTGAAACTGGAAAAGTAGTCATAGGGGTGAGTGATCAAGAGCCAGAATCTGTAACATACGATCTGACCACGGCTATCAATACTCCTTTAATCATCAATTATGATATTCCGATAACTGCTTGGGATTTTGAGGTATCAAGTGGAAGTACAACCAATCTGGAAGGAGAAGTAGTCTTTCATCCTGGGGATTATAATGAAGGAGATATTTTAGGTCAAAGCGTCAATGGATATAATCTCTTGATCTATACTCCACCTTCAGATATCACAGGAGAAGATGATTTTGAGATCAATTTCTGTACGGATAATGGTTGTAAATTGGTAAAGATATATGTAGATATCGTAGAAGTTCCACCATACGAGGCTGATGATCTTTGTGTCAATGATTGTGTTTGGTCAGGTGATGCCAATTCGGATGGTCAAGTGGATATGAGTGATCTTTTACCGATTGGTTATTGTATTGGAAAAGTTGGACCTAGTCGGACCAATGGAGCAGTCGAATGGTATGGACAATTTGGTGAGGATTGGAATGGATCCATCGGTATGTCTCCAGTCAATATCAAGCATGTGGATACTGATGGTGATGGTTTTATCTCTGCGTCAGATACGGCAGCATTGGGGGCTTTCTACAGTCGTAGACATAGTTTGACACCCAAAGCCATTCCTAATTTATCAACTACACCATTGTATTTTGTACCAAAAACAACAAACCCTCAACCTGGGG
>CAYTVR010000212.1:2265-12771 GCA_964441245.1 uncultured Saprospiraceae bacterium
TTAGTACAAATCGATGTGGTCTTAGGAACAGAAGATTTTCCAGCAATAGATATTAACGGGATTACTTTTGCATTAACCTATAATGCAACTATTGTAGAGCCTGGTACGATGAATGTTAATTTTTATCAAGATA
Organism: uncultured Saprospiraceae bacterium; assembly: GCA_964441245.1. Lineage (GTDB taxonomy): Bacteria > Bacteroidota > Bacteroidia > Chitinophagales > Saprospiraceae > JALZUU01. The sequence continues at coordinate 2,399 of CAYTVR010000212.1, forward strand.
GTTGGATGGCTTATGATTCACCAACTTTAAGCTTAGCTAAAATACCTTTTGAGGGGCGATTGGATGCAGGCTACACTCGTACTATTAACAAAGCAGGAAGTGGTTCAGGTGTAATAGGGAGTGTAAATTTTATTATTCAGGATGATATAGATGGTGCAAGGCCTGGTGAAACTTTAAGAGTAAATGTCAATAACGCTTACGCGCCAGTTGCTATGAATGGAGCAGGTCAATATAGTACCTTAGCTACTTATGATCCAACATTATTTATTAAGTTTGAGGAACAAAAAGAAACCAAAAAAGAAGATTTATTGATTGCCTATCCTAATCCAGCTCAGGATGTATTGAACATTCACCTGAATGGAGACGAGTATATTAAGGAAGTAACCATGTTTACTTTGACTGGTCAGAAAATCTATGAGTCTGGTCAATTAGGAGAAGAGGTAGATCGCCATCAGATTGATGTTTTACCATTGATGAATAACATGTATGTGGTCAGAGTAATGACTACCGATGGTATGATTAGCAAGAAGGTGGATGTGATGAGAGAGCAGCGCTAAATGCGTTGATTCCTGTTATAAATATGACAGGATACAAAATGGATATGTTTATAGGATTTATATAATTTGTACAAAAAGTCGTTTCGTTATTCGGAACGACTTTTTCTTTTGGGAAGATGAAAATAGAAGAGGGGAGTAAATTTTTTGAGAAATGATGTAACATAGAAAATAGAACGCAGATTGGACGGATTACTCAGATTTCACAGATTTTCCTCCCGTATTAGAAGGGGGAAATCAGCGCAATCTGAGTAATCCGCCCTATCAGCGTTCTATCGCATATCTTGTGTCTAATTTATACTTAATTTAGTAGGCTATCGACCTTACCTACGATTGTTATTTCGATTACCACCGCCACTTCCGCTTTTAGACTTTCCACGGTAGTTCCGATTTCCACCACCGCCTCCGCCACGACGTCTATTCCCACCACCACCTCGATGTTTGTGATAAGGTCTTTTTGATCGTGCCTTAGGATCGTATTTAGGAGCTTCACCTAAATGATCAGGTAGCGGTAATTTTTTGATTTCCATTTCGATCAAGGTCTCGATGCTATGAAAGCGTTGTTGATCCTTCGGTGAAATAAAAGTTAAGGCAACACCCGTAGTATCTGCCCGAGCTGTTCGGCCAACTCGGTGGACATAATCTTCGGCATCTTGAGGCACATCATAATTGATGACCAAACTGATTTCTTTGATATCGATACCTCTTGCGAGAATATCCGTCGCCACCAATATTTGTAATTGTTTTCCTTTGAATTGTTGTAGTGTTTTTTCTCTTTGATCTTGTTCAAGATCTGAAGAAATTTCTGCTGCTTTAAATCTCTTTCCTCGCAAAGCTCTAGTGATCTCTTTGACCATTCTTTTAGTAGAGGAGAAGATGATGATGCTAGGATAGTTGACTTTTCCAGATAGTAAATGTTCTATCAATGCAATCTTTTGATTGTCATAAGTCAGGTAAGCTGCTTGTAAAACACCTTCTGCTGGTTTGGATAAAGCAATATTGATTTGATCTGGATTCCGTAAGAGTGATTTTGATAACTGACGAATCTTAGTCGGCATGGTTGCTGAAAACAACAAGGTTTGGCGCTTCTTTGGAATTTTGTTGACGATAGACATAATGTCATCATAGAAACCCATATCTAACATTCGATCCGCTTCATCTAAAATTAGGTGTTGGATACTATCCAAGTTGACATAACCTAAATTCATATGAGAAATGAATCGACCCGGAGTGGCAATAATGATATCAGCTCCTCTAGTCAATGCTTTCTTTTGTTGATCCCAAGAGCCACTATCACCTCCTCCATAAACAGGGAGAGAGCTTACACCGCAAAAATAAGCAAATCCTTCTACCTGTTGATCAATTTGTAGCGCGAGCTCACGGGTAGGAGCGATCACTAGTGTATTGATTTTATTAGGACGATCAGGATTTTCTGCTAATTTATTCAAGACAGGTAAGAGAAAAGCAGCTGTTTTACCGGTTCCGGTTTGAGCACATGCAATCAGATCCTTATTGTCTAAAATTTTGGGAATGGCTTGTTCTTGGATGGGTGTAGGTTCTTTAAATCCCATGGCATCCAAAGCTTCCATGAGCGAGTCGTTGAAGTTAAAATCTGAAAATAACAAATGATGGTATTTAATCAAGGGAGTTGATTATTGTAGAGAGCATAAGGATGCTTTTTTACAGAAATCCCTTTCGTTAATATTTAGTGCATCATCGCTATTTTGTATGGTTTATCAATGCACTCCTTTTTCAATTCGTATGTAAAAGTATGAAAATCTTTTCACATACTTATCTTTTACTTATAAGTCAAGGAAAAGTTGTGCTTTTGGGTGGATTAATTAGAGAAAACCATAGACTATGAGCAACAAAAGGGATAGTTTTTTACGAGACTCTAATTTTCAGGAAAGATAACTTAATTTTTATGTTGTTAAAATTTCCTTAAAATAACAGCGTTAAATAACTACTACTCGTTATACTTAGTGATTGTAGTTTACTCCCTATAACTATGAAGTTGCCTGAAAATAACTTGCTTGCCTACAAAATCCATACTAGAGTAGTCACGATCTGATTTTTTGCGCAAGCAGCTTTTAAAGCAACTTTAATTAAAATGTATCTCACATGAAAAAAAACTATCCTTTTATTTTTACCATTCTTTGTTTTTTGGCTTTGCAAATTCCTACAGTTGAAGGACAAATAGCTTTTGGATTTTATGGAAATGTTGCCAATCCAACTGGAGAATTATCTGATAATATTAAAAAACCCGTAGGTTTATCTTTTGATATCATGACACCGATTAAAAAAATCCCGGGCCTATATCTAGGAGGAGAATTTGGCGTGTCCATGTATGCAAATGATACCTATTTGATGGCTAAAGGTGATACAGAGGTGATTGAAGTGGATGAAGAAGATTGTTTTATAGCCTATCATGCTACTGCAAAATATTTTCCTATAAAGAAAAAAGCTTTGTTTAATCCTTACTTAGAAGCTAAAGTTGGTGGTCTTTCTTATTTCAGTACGATCATGGCTGATGATGACGATTTTGATAGTCAGACCTCTTTTCACGGAAGTGCATTCAACGCTGGGCTAGGAGCAGGATTAATAATCAAGGCTTTTAAAAACCTTTCCTTCAATTCAAGTGTTATTTATAGTATAGGTTCTAATGCAGATTATCGGACCATCGATAAAAGTGATACTGTGAAGAAAGGATTGCATGAGGGACTTAAAAATGCAGATACAAATTTTATAAATTATAAACTAGGAATTTTATTTGGTTTTTAGTTGGTTTTGTTTGTTAGATAAGAAAGGGTGTGGCATTTGCTACGCCCTTTCGCAATTTAGGGCTAGCTATCGGGATTAATGGGTAGAATAACAAAATTTACGAGTTTAGCATTTTAAAGCTTTGCTTTAACAAGCAAATAAATTTAGTTGACCAATGTATTCTCAATTTTCTTGTTTCCCAATGAAATAAAAACATGTGTTATATCTATTCTTTAGCGGAATTTTTTTAAATTCTTTTAGACTGGCTGGTCGGTAATAAATACCTCTTGGTTTTTTGGCTTTTTTGGTATCAAAAGTAATTCCTTCATTTCCTCTTTTACCATCATCTTCAATCCATTCTAAGCATAAAAAAACATTCCGGTCAAGGATCAAACCATAAGGACTCATATCCACGCTAATGACCCCTTTTCTTTGTTTTTCTTTGATGATGATATTTTCTTTCAAGATATTTTCACCCAATTTACCATCTTGGTATTCATAAATATTTACTCTAAAATTCATGCTGTCACCTTTGGCATGATTGAGAACGAAATTAGCACTTTTGATATAGGTAGGACGATCAATTTTTATGGGCGTTCCGATCTCTGTTCCAAGCTGTTTACCTCCAAAAGCGATGCTACCACCTCTGGTTTTGTTTTTAACACCAAACCTTTTCTCAGCCCCATCAAATTTTGTAGCTGCTATTTTTATTTCTTCAATCTGATAATCTTTTTTGATCAGTTTGATGGTATCCTGAATGTTTAAGTCTTGACTATTGATTTTTAGGTCTTCATAACCAATAGACGAAAATACAATCTGATGATTAGAAGACTCCAATTGAAATTGAAAGCTTCCATTAGGAGCACTAACGGTACCGCTAGAAGTATTCAAAATGCCAATATTGACATAAGGAATAGGAGCATTAGTACTAGCGTCAACAATGATTCCTTTAATAGAAATTTGCGCGAAAGCGTAGTTGCCAAAAAGGAGTAAAAGCCAACAGGTTTTCAATAACTTCATCATATAGAGAGTCAAATTTTAAAACCAATTTTTAGCGGAATAGGTTTTCATCCGAAAGGATACTAAACCGAGAAAATGAAAGATTAAATTCCGATACTTAACGACTTACAAACGATTTTTATTGACAATCTTAAGTAATTCTTCTCGATAATTTTTTCCGATAGGCAAATGTTTCATTTGTCCTTTTTCTTGAACTTCAATCATATTTCCAACTACTGCATTGATGCGATCAATATTAATGATATAAGATCGATGAATTCTTTGGAAAATATTGTTGGGCAGTTTTGATTCTAAACTCTTCATGGTTTGTAAAGTAATGACTCGACTATTTTCCATACGAATGATGACATAATCTTTTAAGCCTTCAATGTAAATGACATCAGCAAATTTGACTTTGATTAGTTTTTTATCTGCTTTGACAAAAATAAAATCTGGACCTTCCGCCTCTTGCGCAACGACCGTTGTCGCAGGACTATCTTTGCGATGTAATTCTACTTGCTCGATAGCTTTGTTGACCGCTTTCATAAATCGTTCTAAGGAAATGGGTTTCAACAAATAATCGATGGCATTCAGCTCAAAACCTTCAATGGCATAGTTGGCATAGGCAGTTGTGAAAATGACCAAAGGTGGATTAGATAAGGTTTTTAAAAAGTCAATCCCCGTGAGCTGTGGCATCTGAATATCGAGAAACATCAAATCAACTTGATTGTTCTTTAATGCTTCATTGGCTTCCAAAGCATTGTTACATCTGGCAATCAGATTGACCTCAGAGAGTTTGTCAATATAGGTCTCCAATACATCCAGTGCAAGTGGTTCATCATCAACAATAATTGCGTTAATCATATTCTATTTTTGTTTTAGGTTTTAGTGCATTCCGATTTTAGGATACAATCATTTTACGAAAGTAAAATAATAGCGTACAGAAAACACTTAATTTTAATCAAGTTCAATGTCAAGGGTAATCGCGTATGTTTTGGGATTGTCTTTTATTTTTAATTTGTAGTGATTCGGATAGAGTAAATTCAGTCGCCGTCTTACGTTCACTAATCCGATGCCTCCACTTCTTTTATGTGTTTGTAAAGGAATCGCTTCAGCTTTACTATTTTCTATGAAAAAGTGAACCTTCCGCGGACCTACATCCATTTTGATGTTGACAAAGCCTTGCGAAAGTTGATTGTTTAGACCATGTTTAAAACTATTTTCCAGAAATGGGATAAACATCAAAGGAGCGATTTGTTGATCGCCGACTTGACCGTTGACCGAAAAGTTAATGTCTACATTTTTTCCTTGACGAAGGGTTTCCAAATCTAGATAATTTCTTAGATAGTTCACTTCCTTACTTAGCAATACTCTTTTTTCATTACACTCATATAACATGTAGCGCATCATTTCTGAAAGTTTGATGACGATCTCTGGAGCTTTATCGGATTTTTTTAGCGTAAGCGCATAAAGATTATTCAAAGTATTAAATAAGAAGTGTGGATTGATCTGAGATTTTAGGAATTTTAGCTCCGATTGCATGGTTTGCGTTTGCAATTCTTTGGTGTCTCTTTGGTATTTTATCCAGTCTGTTACAATTTTAAAAATAGTCGAACCACCTGCAATCAAAAAAGTAGACAAAAAGAACCAATATTGATCACTAATCAGCTTTTCTTGGACTTCTGGGAAATAGGAAAAAATGAAAAAGAAGACAAAAATCTTAATCGGAGTAACGATAATCACAGATAATATTAACAATCCACAATAGAGTAAAAAGCTCTTTTCTTTTAGATATTTGGGAATTAAATACAATAAATTGAAATAGACAACGATCATGTAGAATAATAAATTGATCATTTCTACCGAAAAAGTAAACCACATTCCTTGATTGGTTCCATCTAAAAGCAGCAACAATATAAAGGTCACCATCCAAAATAAAGAATGGGTAGTGAGCTTGTTAGAAAACAAACTGAATACCTTTGATCGAAAATTACGTCTAACTATTGTATCCATATTTGGTTGCTGAAGAAGGTGTATTTTTTTGTTTAAAGTGTTGATTAACAATGATTTACTTTTTTACCATGAAAGGAGGATGATTCTCGCTTAGATGTAGACTGCTATATTAGCAAATTTCTAACAGCTAGAGGATATATTTTCAATAAAATTAAATTCTCAATGAAATAGAAAGAAATTAGATAAATAGCGATCAAGATTAGATGAAGCTCTTCTTTCTGAACGCTAAATGTACCTTTCTCTGACTTTTTACGTCCTTATTGAGGCATTTATAAAATACTTTGTTTAACCAGTATGATATATCTGATTTAATCCTTAGTCCAATTTTCGTTCAGAAGAATTATTTGTACTTTTGCGGCGGTTTACTAAACAATGAAGATGGTATATTTAACGAGAAAAGAACGATTTAATGCTGCTCATAAACTTTGGGTGAATGAGTGGAGTGATGACAAAAATTTTGAAGTTTTTGGCAAATGTGCTAACCCGAATTGGCATGGCCATAATTATACTTTGTACGTGACCGTCAAAGGAAAACCTAATCCTCAAACGGGCTTTGTCATGGATGCTAAAGTCTTAAGCTCTATTGTCAAAGAGGTCGTCACCAATAAATTAGATCATTCTAATTTGAACCTAGATGTTGATTTTATTCCTGAAAATCTTCAACCAACAACTGAAAATTTGGTTATACTAATATGGCAACAATTAGAGCCTCATATTAAGGATTGCCAATTACATTCAATTAAATTAATGGAAACCGAAAATATTTTTGCAGAATATTTGGGTGAATAAACGAAACTATGAATTACGAAAAAATCGAGAAGTACAACAAAAAAGTGACCAAGGACTTAGTAAAAAAGTATGATACTATCTTGACCAAATTAGGAGAAGATCCTGAACGAGAAGGATTGATAAAAACGCCGGAAAGAGCAGCTAAAGCCATGCAATTTTTAACTCAAGGTTACGATTTAGATGCAGAGAAGATCCTTCGTGGAGCGATGTTTAAAGAAGATTATAGTGAAATGGTGATTGTCAAAGACATTGAATTGTATTCACTTTGTGAGCATCATATGCTTCCCTTTTATGGAAAAGCTCATATTGCCTATATTCCCAATGGTTATATTGTAGGCTTGAGTAAAATACCAAGAATTGTAGATGTGTTTAGTCGTCGTTTACAAGTGCAAGAAAGATTAACTGATCAGATATTACATTGTATCCAAGATACGCTAAATCCAGAGGGCGTCGCAGTGGTCATCGAGGCGAATCACCTGTGTATGATGATGCGAGGTGTACAAAAACAAAACTCTTCTACCACTACTTCCGCCTTTACGGGACAATTCAAAGAGGTAGAAACAAGGACTGAATTTTTGAATTTGATCAGTACAAAATTACACTAGTCAATAGCTGAACGAATGGAGAAAATTTACAATAATTTAGCCAATAATGGTCCAAGGTTTTTGGCCTATATGATTGATATCGTACCTATTATATTTTTGGTGACATGGGTGTTTTATATGTTCTTTGGCTTTGATGTTGTTTTTGAAGAATACCTTAATCGAGCAGAGGAGACGCAGCCAAGAGCTGATTTTTTAAAACAAAGAAATTTCATAAGCGAAATTTCTTTTGGACTGTGGTTGATGTATTGTATTGTGATGGAAGCCTCTGAAAAACAAGGAACATTTGGAAAACAATTGATGAAAATAAAAGTAGTTGACGAAGAAGGATATCGAATGTCATTCAATCAATCGGTAGGAAGAAATGCCTGTAAAGTTTTTTCACATATGGCACTTTCTATTGGTTTTTTCTGGATTCTTTTTGATAAGAAAAAACAAGGATGGCACGATAAATTAACCCACACATTCGTTGTCAGTGATCAATTTCAAAAAGAAACACCGATAACTGATTACTAAACCAACAACCAATAATAACCAACAAACACACTAATCATGAAAGCTTATGTATTTCCAGGTCAGGCCTCTCAATATGTTGGGATGGGACAAGACCTTTACGAAGAATCGAAATTAGCCAAAGAATTATTCGAACAAGCAAATGATATTTTAGGATATCGCTTATCGGATGTTATGTTTACGGGTACTGCTGAAGATTTGAAGCAAACCAATATTACCCAGCCTGCCGTATTTTTACATTCCATAGTCAAAACGAAGATGAATGGTGATGATTTCCAACCGGACATGGTGGCGGGGCATTCACTTGGAGAATTTTCGGCTTTGGTATCGAGTGGGGCCATGACTTTTGAGGATGGACTACAATTGGTTAAGCAAAGAGCGGTAGCCATGCAAAAGGCTTGTGAAGCGGTAGAAGGGACGATGGCAGCTATCGTAGGAATGGATGATGAGATGGTAGAGAAAATCTGTGGAGAAATTGAAGCAACAGTTGTTCCTGCCAATTATAATTGTCCAGGACAATTGGTCATTTCTGGATCGGTAGAAGGGATAGAAGCAGCTGTAGAAAAATTGAAAGAAGCTGGAGCAAAACGGGCAATTGTACTTCAAGTAGGCGGAGCCTTTCATTCGCCTTTAATGGCACCAGCCAAAGAAGAATTACAAGCAGCGATTGAAAAAACAGCTTTTTCTGCTCCACGTTGCCCCATCTATCAAAATGTAAATGCATTGCCAGAAACCAATCCTGAAGTAATTCAACAAAACCTAATAGATCAACTGACCTCTCCAGTAAAATGGACGCAAACCATGCTGAATATGATCACAGATGGTGCTGACAATTTTTATGAAGTGGGTGGTAATGGGAAAGTTTTAAGAGGCTTTATTAGAAGAGTAACTCGAGAAGTTTCCGCGGAAGCGATATAAAAGGGGAAAGGAATAAGTTTTGAAATAAGTCTTTTATTGAAAATTAATCTAAAGAAAACCTTTAACGATAGTAAAGAAAAAATTGATTTACAGTCATTTATGAAAATCGGTCTTAAAAAGGGCCGATTTTTTTATTGGATTTCTTTTAAATTTTATAGCTCATAATTTGATAAGTATCCTTTTTTTTCTAATTTTATTTCCGATGAGTTAACACTCAACTTATATTTTTCGAGAAAATTTAACACACACACCGTCCTAGAATTGCTTAAGGAATAATAATTTTTTTGACATTTATTTTTTAAGCATCATCCACTTCACTTCTAGGCACATGAATTTTATTTACCCGTCCCAATCTACATCTATGAGAAGCTGTCGATTTATTGGGAAACAGAAAACTAATTAAAAATCATAAGAGTACCGCTTGAAGGATTTATGTTCCGTTTTAGTAAAATCAATCTCATTTCGAAAGAGATTTTACATTAAAAATAGAACAAACTATTTCTTCTTTGAAGCGAACTTGAAGCGTATTTTAATTAATTACTGTGACCTAAACATTATGAAACGTAAATAGAATTAACAACATGATTAACCAAACGATCATTAACAGAGGCAAGGTATTGGTTGCAGAACCATTCATGGCAGATCCGAATTTCAAACGTTCAGTCATATTATTATGCGAACATGAAAAAGGTGGATCCTTAGGCTTTATTTTAAATAAAACACTGGAAATGAAGATCAATGAATTAATTCTTGATTTTCCCGATTTTGATGCCAGAGTTTATTACGGAGGTCCTGTCCAAACAGATACCATTCATTACATTCACAACGTAGGATCCTTATTGGATGACAGCAATGAAATATGTAATGGTGTATTTTGGGGAGGAGATTTCGAAAAGCTAAAATTTCTCATATCTTCTAAACTAGTTAAACCACAGAACATTCGTTTTTTTGTCGGTTACTCCGGTTGGAGTGATGGCCAACTGAGAAGTGAAATGGGCATTGGATCATGGGTAGTTGCGGATATGGAACCGAACTATATTTTCAAGACTAGACCCAAAAAACTTTGGAAAAAAGTTATGGAAAATAAAGGAGATGTTTATTCTGTCGTTGCTCAGATGCCTGACTCATTTACTTGGAGCTAGAAAAGGCTGCCAGTGAAATTTTGCAAAAATAAGTCATCCCGAATTTTCCAGATATTATCCCAATAGACAAAAAATAGAAAGTA
>CAYTVR010000213.1:0-12635 GCA_964441245.1 uncultured Saprospiraceae bacterium
CATTGACAGATGAGTTCATTATAAATATCGGTTGTATTCGGACAACTGTCATCACAGTCAGGTTGGACCAAAATGTTATCGCACTCGCAGTTGGCTTCATTGTAAGAATCAGTTGTGTTGGGACAATTGTCATTACAATCGGGCGTAGATAAAAAGTTTTCACATTGACAGATGAGTTCATTATAAATATCGGTTGTATTCGGGCAATTGTCATCACAGTCAGGCGTAGATAAAAAGTTTTCACATTCACAGATGAATTCATTGTAAATGTCGGTTGTATTGGGACAATTGTCATTACAATCGGGAATGATTAAAATATTTTCACACTCACAAATCGCATTATTATAATTATCGATAGTATTTGGACAATCATCATTACAGTCCACTGGATCAGGAATGTTTAGTTGTTCACATGTACAGCTTAATGCATTCCAAGTTTCTATACCATTGCTACAGTCATTATCGTTGATACAAGTGCTTGGATCAGGAATATTCAATTGTTCGCATATACAGGTTGCTGAATTCCAAGTTTCTACACCATTGCTACAATTATTATCGTTGATACAGGAACTTGGATCCGGAATGTTCAATTGTTCACAAGTACAGGTTAGAACATTCCAAGTTTCTATTCCATTATTACAATTATCATCGTTGACACAGGAACTTGGATCCGGAATGTTCAATTGCTCGCATGTACAACTTACGGCATTCCAGGATTCTATACCATTGCTACAATTATTATCGTTGATACAGGTACTTGGGTCGGGGATGTTCAATTGCTCGCATATACAGGTTGCTGAATTCCAAGTTTCTACACCATTGCTACAATTATTATCGTTGATACAGGAACTTGGATCAGGAATATTCAATTGTTCGCATACACAGGTTGCTGGATTCCAAGTTTCTATACCATTGTTACAGTCATTATCATTGATACAAGTGCCTGGATCGCTTACTGGTGTACCACCTCCACATGGAATGCACTCTTGATTACTATCACAACTAAGGACTCCTTTCATTTCTCCTTCTGTGCAATTATCTCCATCATCACAAGCGATCATCACTACGTTAGGAGCAAGGCAACCTGTACCATTACAAGTTATATCTTCTACAGTGACCGTTACTGTTACGATATATTCATATTCTAGGAATCCTTCTCCAAGGGAATTCTGCCAATTAGGATCGCATCCCGGGTTCAGAAGAGGAACCAAATCAATGCTTAAATTACCTTCAAAATCAGCCTCTGGACTTGTTGGTGTTAAGGGACAACCAAAATTGAAGTTATAGTTCCCTGCTCCTACTGCTACGGGTTGTTCTCCTATTACATTTGATTCTTCACATGAAATTGGTCCAGAATATGGTGTGCAACCATAAAATAGGTTCAGGTATAATTCAGAAGGAAAACAAGAGATAGGAGTATTATCTATATAGTTAGTAACATTGATATTAACGGATACACCTGTAATTTTTTCGCAGCTACTATTCATTGAAGGTAAAGTAAAGTCGTGCATATAGCCTTGGCTATGTATAGCAAAACTATCTTCATTCCAATTCTTTCTATCTATCCCGAATGTTGCATCATCTTGATCTTGAGTATAAGTTTGACCATCTACTTGATAAGAGCAAATAAGGATCAATACAACATAACACACTTTAAGCAAGTAATTCATATTCTAAATTTATTAGATAGATTTTTGTCAATTCAGGTTTTTTTGAAAACGATATATTATAATATTATCTCTAGATCATTTACGATGTCACCCTTACATAATCATATACCCTTTAATTTCTATTAGTAGCAAATAAAGTATCCCTAGATCGATTGGTAAACAGAGGCAGTTTTTTGGCTAGAGTATTAGAAAGGAAGCAAAAATGGAGTACACCAAATTGTAATTCGCCAATTTTTTTCAGTCTCAGCATTCTCAAGGGGTTTAGAAGTAGTTTTAGTTTTTTAAAATAATATTTTGTCTAGTAGTTTTGTGTTTAAGTAAAGTTCTGTATAAAGACTTATTTCTAATAATAAATTACTACAGCTTGACTACTGCATTTCTTTTGTCGGCCTAAAATGACTACTGTATCACTACGTCAAATGTGTTTTTCTTATATAGAATTGTAAAATTCCCCTTTAAATGACTTTGAAATAGAGGTACTTCAAAAATTTGCGAAAGCTAAGACCAGATTAAGTCAATTGAAGGGGTTAGGGGGAGGTGTTTTGGATTAGAGTGTTAAGGAATAATCTGAAATTTGAATAGGATGGATAAATATTTTGGGTGGATTTGAAAGTTGGTATTTTATAAAAATGAAGGACTTTATGATTGGATTTGGCATAAATTATAGAAGAGAATTGATGCACTTTACTCTTTCAAAGCTTGGATTTGACAACTAAATATCCCAAAGCTATCGGAAGGCCAAAATATCGGATGAAAATACTTGACCTCTTAAATTCTTGTGGCTTTAAAAATCGTCATAGAAGATGGATTTAGCGGATCACACAGATCGTAGGGACATTCCTGGCTAGGCTTTTTGATTGAGAGGAAATCTGCATGATCTGTGTAATCTGCACCATCTGTTTTTTATTTTTAAATATAAAGTACCTCCATCTTAAATGTTTTTGACTTTTTGAATCAACTTGGTTTGCATCAATGCTTATTTCTGAGTTTTGTTCAACTTGGTAATTTGACTGATTTCAATACTTTTTTTGGTCACCATTTCTGAGGAAAGAGAATTTTGGCCAGTAACCAATCTGCCATCCACTTCCATATGTGAGGAGCGGATATCAGAATGTTTGAAATCCCCTCCATGCTCTTTTAGCTTTTCTTGAATGATGAATGGATATAATTTATAGTGAGGTAATTTTTTACTTTCTTGAGCATCTGGAACGCCATTCACGTTTTTTCCATGAACAAGATATTGACCATCGGATGTTTTAAGATTTACGATGCCTGCTGTTCCATGACAAACTGCTGCAATGACTCCATTATTTTTTTCATAAATTTCCATAGCTATTCTTTGAATATCCAGATTTTGAGGGATGTCAAATATAGGCGCACTTCCTCCAGTGAATTGGACAATATCATATTCCGCTGATTTTATTTGCGAAGCTTTGATACTATTTTTAAGCGCATACATGAAATCCGAATTATAAAGATAGGCCAATTGAAGACTGTCCGCAGGATTGATATAACTAAGTGGAGCGATACCTCCAAGTGGAGTAGTGATATCTACATGATATCCAGCTTCTTGATAATGATGATAAGCAATCACTACTTCAGAAAAACTATTTCCAGCAGCTAAGTCTGAGTCACCTTGATGAGTTGTACTGGATAAGACTAAAAGCACTTTGTTTCCTACATTATTACTGAGTTGACTCCCTGCTGTTTTGCAAATGATTTTCCATCCATTTTCTAACTTTTTTAGCAATAGTAAATCAATAAATTTCTTCCCAAAAGAAGGAATGATGACTTCTAATTTTGCAGTAGCAATCCCTTCAAATTGATCTATTGAAATGATATTAGTGACTCTTCCATTAAATTTTCCAGCTTCGTTTTTAGCAATCCGACTAGCATATTCTTCGATCTTCATGATAAAAAGCGGTTTATCTTGATGATCTAAAAACATATCCGCTCCAGGCATAAATGCGGACTTTACCTGATCTGGATAGTTATAAGCTGTTCCGACAATGTATCCATTGATGGCTGCTCTAATTTGATCTTCTTCAGATTGTGCGATGATAATTTGGCTTAGCGCCAAAAAGATGACTAAAAGAAAAGTGTTTTTCATTGAGTTACATTTTAAATTAAAAAAGGAAATGTTTTATGTTATAAATATGGTTCTGCTTCAAATCCAATGCACACACATGTGTACATAAAAGACTTGTCTAAGAAGGATAATTATTAAAGTAGTTTGCGTCATTATTTGCTTGCAAATAGCGTGATCTAAAGCGTTTTTCCTACCAAAATCACGATTTTGGGAGTATAAGTACGACTTTAGCCATTTGTTATTGGTTGCTCGTTCTTAGTATCCCTTCCTATGTGAAAACTAGATCCTTTTTGATTACAGTCGTATAAAACAAACAAGAGTAATTTAAAATAAACACGCTTTTCTACGTGCTAAAAGGAACCAAAAACAAATGGCTAATAACAAACAACTAGAATGGCTAAAGTCAAGATAAGTACAGTGTAAACTAAGTTATAGAGTATTTTGAAAAGAAATTTTCAATAGCCGAATAGTTGAATTTTGAATAGCTCTAAATCGCGATATTTCCTCTTAGTGGGCCATTCGAAATTCAATTATTTTTACATTCAAAATAGAAAACTACTTAAGTGGGAATTTACAGCTGTTTTCGGTATTTGTCTGGAGTGATATTAGTGAATTGTTTGAATGTGGCATTGAAGGAAGAAAGGCTATTGAATCCACTTTCATAGGCAATGGCAGCTATTTTATAGTGCTGAAAATCAGGTGAGGCCAATAATCGTTTGGCTTCTTCAACTCGTAAATGAGCAATGTATTTGGAATAGTTGAAGCTGGTCATTTGATTGATGGATTGTGATAATTCTTTGCTATTGATGCCCAATTGTTGACTCAATTTTGTTAAAGTCAGTGAAGGATCGAGATAGGTCTTTTCCTCTAGCATGTGTTGGGTCAGTAGATTCATATGAGCTTGCGCATCGCTAAGACTTAAAGAAGATTTGGCATATTTGATCGGAGGATCAGAAGCAATGGCTCTACTATTTCGTTGAAAAACGCGTAATAAAATAGAGAGGTAAAAGACAAAAGAGAAAGATAAGGCGCCCACTATATAAGAGGTGTAAGAAGCTGTTTCATAGGCCAAATAAATGATCGTGACACCGATAAAAACGTTTAAAAGCCACACTTCTTCAGGGGTTAATTTTTCTTTTTTCTGCCAAAGTTTAGAAAAAATATGCCGCATTTGGTAAGCTGAAGCTAGGATACCTACCAACCAGGTTTTATAAAAAAAAGAGACAAATGGCCCCCAGCTATTGGCCTTTCCCGTATACGGATATTGATAAGATAAGCCAAAAATGATAAGTAGGAAAGGTAAAATATACCACCACCAATTCTTCCTCAATTGATGTTTTTTTTGAGTCATATTCAGAACATAGAGGTATAAAAATGGACCAATGAGCAGACAGGCTGATAAGCCTACTTGAACGAATAATTGAAAAAGTTGAGGATTGAAAAAGAGAAATACAGACTTGATGATGCGGACACTTAGCATCAATAGTAGACCACCTAAGAAAAAATCTGATAACCTTTTTTCTTGCTTTATGATTAGAAAATAACTGCTAAGCAAGAAGCCATTGATGGCTCCTAATGCACTGAATAAAAAGATCAATTGATACTCTAAACTCATGAATTTTGCTAAAAATATTTTGGCGAAAAGGTAGTAAGATTCTACTAAAATGTTGCTAATTTAACACTTTATTAGCCAGCCTCTTTCGAAAAAGGCTTTGAGTTATAAAAAAACAAGCCACAAACCCAATATTTACAAACCATGCGAATCAACGGACATTCTCATCTTTTGCCTTATCCAGAACAGATTCCTTCTTTTATGAAGGACAATGAAATATTTTGGATTGATGATGACAGAAAACATATGTTGCAGAAAAATTGGAAGCGTCCGATTACGGATTCGAGCTTTTTTTTGAATGAGAAATTAGAATGGATGGATCGGAATAACATCGATCATGCTGTTGTTTTAAATTTATCTCAACTCTATGGAAATGGTCTTCGGGTGGAGGAAATGAAAAAGGTGCTTCGATTTCAAAATGATTTTAATGCAGAAGTTCAACGGGACCATCCAGAAAAATTTACCTGTGGATTTGTTGTGCATGCTGGTTTTATCAAATCCGCTATTTGGGAAATGGAGCGATGTGTCCATGAATTAGGATTGCGTGTTTTGTGTTTGCCAACTCATTTTATGGATTCTGTTGGAACTTGGCGGACTATTTTTGATCAAGATATTGAACCGCTTCTAGAAGCGGCCAATGATTTAAATTTGGCAATAGAAATTCATCCTTATGATGGAGAGAAATTTATAAAATTGCAAAATACGACCTGGCGATTTCATCTGATTTGGATGTTGGCTCAGTGTGCTGATGCGTATCATTTTTATACCCTAAAAGGATATGCCTTGAAGTATCCAAATATCCGAGTTTGTTTTGCGCATGGTGGTCAATTGGCGCAAATGAATTTGGGTCGTAGAATCCAAGGTTTTGACGGTCGGCCTGATTTATTTGAAGGAATGGTTCATCCTCGAAAATCGGTTGGACATCCTAATATTTATTTTGATACCTTGGTTCATGACACCGATTCTTTGGAGCTCATGGTTCGACGACAAGGAACGGATCAAATCATTATGGGGCTTGATGATCCTTATCCCTTAGGAGAAATGGAAAGTGAACCACAGTCTTCTTATCCAGGAAAATTACTTGATTTAGCAAAAGAAAGAAAGATCATTAATGAAGCTCAATATGAAGAGATTTGGTGTGAAAATGTATTGAAATGGTTGGGGGGAAAAGATGATAGCGCTTTGAAAGATCGTCTAAAAATTACTACGAACAATCAAAAAATTAGTTCATGAAAGAGCATAAACCTTTAGAGAAATATAAGGTGGAGCTTAAAGAAGTTGAAACAGAATCGACTAATGAGTTTACCAAAATAAGTTGTGCTTCTTGCAGCCAAGAAATTCCTGCGGATAATATCAATATCAATGATAAAATTGCCAAATGTAATGCTTGCAATGCTGTTTTTCCTTTTCATGAAAAAATTGCTACATTTCTAAAAAAGAAAGATGGTCTACAGGAGATTATTCGGCCAGAGGGAATTGATCTTTTTTATTTTAAAGATGAACTAGATATCACGGTCGATCAGCCACTAGCGATTATTGAATTTGTTTTGTTTTTGGTGCTACCTTTGGTTTTATTATTCTCGGTTTTATTTTGGTATAAACAAGGATATTCTATTTTTTGGCCTACGGCCTCTTTTATAATAAATAGTTTATTTATTTATTATACTGCAACCTTTCGTAGCAAACACAAGATTCATATTACACTAGATGATCGCTTTATGACCATTAAGTGGCGACCTAAAAAATTCAATACAGATCAAACTTATCATGTGAGTGATATTGATCAGATATATGTAAAGAGTGGTGAGGGCTATGTTAATTTATGCATGATTGTTAATGATGTTGCTGGACAAAAACATATCAAAATAATGGGAGTTGGTAGTGTCTCCAAGGCTTTGTTTATGGAACAAGAAATTGAACGTCACTTAGGTATTGAAAATAAAAAAGTTCCAGGAGAAACGCAAAAGTGATGGAAGGATTGGAAGATCCATTTGGTTTTAGGAAATTTTTCAATGTTGGATTATAAAGTCAAGTTAAGTGCGACATTTAAAATTACATCGACTATAAGTACCTATAAAATTGGACTTTCCTATTTGAAGTAAAAGAGATTTAAATTCGTTTTTTTGAAAAACTAAAAAACCAAACATGAAAGAAAAATTAATCAACTTAATTCGACAAGGAAAGTTGTCCAAGGCTTTTGAAGAAGGAGAATCTTTTCTGAAAATAATGAATGATCATTATTATTCATGGACGATGCTTCAGAGCAAACTCAATGATGTTAAAAATGAAAATACAAAAGGAATTTTAAATAGCGAGGAATTTACTCGGCAGATGAATTTGATTAATTCCCAATTGCTTGATTTAATACTAAAACTAGATAATGATTTACATATTGCTGATACCGTTCCGGTAGAAGAACAATCCTTTAGAGATAAATTGCAAAATGCACTTTTGGGCTCGTATGAAATTTTAAAGGTATTAAGTGATGGACCTCTATCGGTTAATTACAAGGCTAAAGAGTTGTTTGAAGATAACATGGTGGTCATCAAGGCTATGAAATTCGATGGCTTTGTAGATGTAAGCAGTTTATTTGAAGAAATAACAAGAGCTAGACAATTTAATCACAGAAATATTATTTCCGTAATAGGAAAGTCTAGTATTGATGCCAATCCTAAATATGTTGTATTAGAATATATTGGAGGAACCGCTCTTAATACGATAGTTACTGAAAATGGCGCTCGACCAAAAGGAGAAACTAGGAGAGTATTGCTACATCTAGCCCAAGCCTTGTATTACCTGCATAAGCGAAAAGTATTTAATGCGGACCTTCAATCTACCAGAATATTTATGGATAAAGAAGGAGAACCGATGATGGCGCCATTCATTTTATTTAAGACGCAGTCAGAAAGTAATTATGACCAAATGGTTTCTAACTTACAATATATGAGCCTTTCTCGATTGCGATCAAAAGGGTATAAAAATGATCATCCAAGAGCCAATCAATTTTCCTTAGGAACGCTTGGCTACTTTCTAATCGTAGGTCAACCATTATTTGAAAAAGCCTCTATTGTTGATTTGATTGAAGCCAGAAAATTATTTGATCAAGACGAAACGTTTAGAGCTAAAAAATTAGCTAATCTAGATGGTGGTTTGGCATTAAATCGATTGGTCGAAAAATTATTGGCTAAGGAAGATGAGGATTCCTTTTCGAATATGTTGGAGGTGATCGAGTATTTAAAAAATATAAAAGATAATACGAAATCTAATGATAAAGAAGCGCAGGAAAGTTACTCTAGAGCCTGTTCATATAATCCTCATATTACATTAGAGCTTGTTCAAAAAATTAAAGATAAAAATCCTGATGAGTTCAATGGTTTAAAGCCTGAAGAGGTCGCGATTAAATTGCATAATGTCATCAATCTTTTCATAGAAAGTGATTATGGCAAAAGTTATTTATTGAAGGCGACCCAATCAAAAGAATTATCATCGATCTTTTTTCGTCATCAATTATTATTTAAAGAAATTTTTTTAAACTTATTAGCAGAGGCAGATTATCTATGGTCTGCTGAGGTTCAAGCTGCTTGGGAAACAACACTACAAGATACTTTCGAAGAAGTAAAAATAATGTATGCTGAACCCAAACCTGAGGCTTCTCCAGAAGAATCTATTGAATTGAATACAGAGTCAGATCAACGTATCATAAGCGAAAAAGAAACAAAAGAAAACAATATGGACAGTGAGGAATCATCTTCTGTTTGACTAATTTAAAAATCAAATATGCTAATGGTCAAAAATTTTAATAAAATAGCTTCGAGTAATATTCTACTAGCCTATTTTAGGAACTTTTAGAATTTATCTTTTGTTATAGAAAAAGTGCGAATTAACACCAAACTGTTTGGCAGTTTAAAAATTAAGTGTAAATTTGCGATTCAATAAACGGCTCCGTAGTTCAACTGGATAGAATTTCGGTTTTCGGCACCGACGGTTGCAGGTTCGAACCCTGCCGGGGTCACCATCAAGCAATCAAGCCCTTGCAAATTATTGATTTGCAAGGGCTTTGCTTAAGCTACAAAATATTGTTTTTACAATGTACTAAGTTAAGCTTTTAGATTGCTTCGTTTATTTAACTTCCTGGTAGCCTTTCACCAATTGAAGAAAGTTTTGCGATTTTTTCTATTCTGTTATTCCTTGTCTTATCTGTTTTTGCAAGTTTGATCCATCTTAAAACAAATCGTTTACTTGAATCATTAATATTGTCAAAAAAGTCAAAAGCTCCTTCGTGTCGATTTAGCGCAATTTTTAGGTCATTAGGAATAACCAAGTTATCTACCTCATCCATGAAATTCCAAAGTCCACTTTCTTTTCCTTTTTTTATTGAATCAAGACCAGATTCGTGTATTTTATTTTCTGTGATTAATCGGTTGGCTCTGTCCTTGTAGGTTTTTGCCCAATGTTGCACTCTTCTTGGAGATATTAGTTGCATCGTTCGAGTATTATCTAATTTCCTTCTTATGCCATCAATCCATCCAAAACAGATCAGTTCATCCAAAACTTCATCTCTTGAAACATATTTTTCTTTTTCGGATTTTTTGAACGTTACCAACCAGATTCCTTCAAGTTGAGAATGATTCTTGATTAACCAGTTGCGCAATTCACTTGAACTTGTGATTTCTAATTTATCGAAATTCTCTGTTTTTATCATTTTCAAAAAAGTATTTGCTTTACTAAAATAACTTTCTACGATTCTTTATGATTTCATTTGGTCAAAATATATAATGAAGTTGAAGTTTTTACGCTTTCAAAGCTTTGCTTTGACAATCAAATCCATACGGACGCGTAAATTTGGTTGACCAAAATACCAAACGAAATCATTTAGCTCCCTTTCTATTCCGCTATTATTTGAATCGTATTATTTAAAAGTTCTTGAATTTTATCCCAATCAACTTTATCGTCATTTTTGTATTCTAAGTTTTGGGAATATATAGTCGAACTCCATCTTTGAAGTTTGTGTAATGTGATATTGGGGTTATTGAAGAAACAGATTTTGAATTTTTTTGAAAGAAATATTAAGGAGATAATAAGGTGTCCTTCTTTATGCCACATTGTTTGATTCCACTTATTAATAGGTTCTAAAGTTGGGAATTCACATTCTAGTAATTTTTCGAATTGAGTCTGAGTTTCTATTTCAAAATTCATAGGGACAGATTATGCGATTTATGTTTGAAGTCAATTCTAGTTATTCTATATTGATTACGTATTGTGCAAGAGCTATTTTGACCGAATGGGAAAATAAGCTCTTATACTATTTGCGTATGCCCTGTAGTTGCGCAGCCGACTTTTTAAATTACTCAATTATTTGTAATATAGCAAGGAGTGCAGATAAGATGACTATCCAATGGATAATAATAGTGATATGCAATTTTCTTTTAGTTACAATAAAGATAATACCCAACAACAAGCCCCAAATAAAAAACCACCAAAATTGGTCTATTGATTTTAGTCCATGTTGAAAAACAAATGGAATAGCAGCTATTATAACAGCAAACCATTTATTTACATTATATTTTTCAAGTGATTGAATAGCAAATCCGCGGTAAACAAATTCTTCTGATATACCAGCTACTAAGCCTGCAAAAATAAATATTATTCGCTGTATGGTAGTTTTAGGAGTTATATTGGAGAAGTCAGATAGCGAGTTAATATCTTCTGCTGTAATATTTGTCGAAGCTAATGCGAATTCGACAAAAGCAAAAAGTGCAAATGCAAATATTAAATATCCACCTACAAACCAAGTCGTTTTTCTAAAATCAAATGTATACCCAATTTCTTTTAGACCTAATTTAGAGGATTTCAAAACTTTGACTGTTGTCCAAATTTGAATCAAATACCAAAAAGTTATTAATATCCAAAATGTAGTGAAAAAATCTATGCCTAATTTTGCAAACCAGTCTTTTTGAAGTAGCAATAAAGAAACTAAAAAAGAAATTAAAGGAAAACCAATAAGTATAGCAAGTATTTTCCAAAGCGGAATTTGAATGTTGTCTTTCATGTTTTTTTAGCAAAAATATCGGAACTCTTTGCCAATTCAATTACCATATGGTAATTCTTAAATTTTACTGGAACGAATTCGACTTAAACTTTGAGGGGTAATTCCTAAATAGGATGCTAAATACTTCAAAGGGATTTTTTCAGTTTGAGGATTTCTGGATATTTTTGCTAAATATCTCTCCTTTGCAGTTTTGGTTAATAAATCTATTTGTAGTTGCTCTTTCTCTTTATAAGCCAATTCCAACGCCAATCTAGAAACTTGTTCTCCATGATTTCCATTCAGAAATATTTTTTGAAAATCTTGATAATGGATTTGAAATATTTTGCTGTTTTCAAATAGTCTTACCTCAATCGGAGATGGCTTTTGTGTCATAAATGAAACATAATCACAAATTGGTTCATGCTCTAAACTAATTTCTGTACAAACAAAATTATTTTTATTCCAAATCAAGTTTCCTCCGCTACCTTCTATAAGAAAACTGAATTTCTTTTCTGTTGTATTGTTGGGCTTTATAACTGTTTCTTTGAGAAATGTTTGTACATTTCCTAGTTTTGCGAAGTTGTCCCATACGTTCAATTCTAAATCTACGATAAGGTCAAAGTAACTTTTTAGAATTTCACCAATCATCTTGCATGATTTTATTTTAGACTTTGATTTTTTGCTTGCTGCCAATGGTTAGTGCTTGTACTGTAGTAATTGCGGATAGTCTACCCGATATTTAAAATTACGTTATTTCTCTTTATTAAAATAATACAACAATCGTAATGAAAATGTCCATTCGCCAAAGGTAGATAGTGTCCCTTTACCTTTTAAACCAATAGATTCACTAAAAAAAGTAGTTGCACCAAAGTTGAAAAGCAAAGCGCTTTCTTTGTCAAAACGAATATCATCAGTCACATCAAAACCATCAATCGCTATTATTTTATGATTAAACAATTGGGCAAAGGTGATTCCACAATTAATGCTTTGTTTGTAAAATTGCTCTTTATTGTTTTTTTTAATATTGAACCGATGGTCAATAGAAAAGGGCATTTCGATATAGTTTAATCTTATTTTATTCAAGCCAATATTTGGTATTTGAACGAATTCTACATAACCGCCATTTTGACTAAATAACAATTCCATTTTCGTTTCCCACTTTTTATTGATATTGAGCGTAATTCCAGGTCCAACATTTAATCCAAGTCTTGTCCCCACCTGACTATCACCAAGCTT
>CAYTVR010000214.1:0-12612 GCA_964441245.1 uncultured Saprospiraceae bacterium
ATCTTGGCATTTATGTAAAGTGCTTGGATTGGATGAGCATACGACTAAACGTATTGTTTTCCGCGAGATCACCAAACCTGCCATTAGCAATGCGATTCAAAATCCACGTTTGGTTGATTTGAATCTAGTGGATGCACAACAAGCTCGTCGAATCTTAGATCGATTGGTGGGATTTGAATTATCAGGTATTCTTTGGAGAAAAGTAAAAGGTAAACTTTCCGCTGGACGAGTACAATCTGTTTCCTTAAAATTAGTCGTAGATAGAGAACGATCCATCCAAGCTTTCGAAACGGCTTCTTTTTACCGAGTCAACGCTGTTTTTGATGTAGTCAATAAAAATGGTAAGAAAGTAGCATTAAAAGCAGAATTACCAAGTCGATTTAATTCAGAAGGAGAGGCACAAACCTTTTTGGATAAATGTGTCAACGCAACCTATAAGATTGATGACATTCGCGTCAAGCCACTTAAACGTAAACCTACCGCTCCATTCACGACCTCTACTTTACAACAAGATGCCAGTCGTAGATTAGGCTTCTCTGTAAAAAGAACGATGACCAATGCACAACGTTTGTACGAACAAGGTTTTATTACTTACATGAGAACGGATTCTACGAACTTAAGTGAAACAGCGATCAGTGCCATTGCTGAGGAGATTGAAAAGAGTTTTGGTAAGGATTATGTTCATACTAGAAGATACAAGAGTAAAAAAGCCAACGCTCAAGAGGCTCACGAGGCGATTAGACCGAGTTATATTGATCGAAAGGTTGTGACCGAAGATCGAGATCAACAACGTTTGTATGAGTTAATTTGGAAGCGTACGATTGCCTCTCAAATGGCCAACGCAGAATTACAAAAAACAATTGTAGATATAGGTATCTCCACCATTGCCGATACCACCTTAAAGGCAGAAGGAGAAGTATTGGTTTTTGATGGTTTCTTGAAAGTCTATTTGGAATCTAAGGATGATGATGACGACAGTGAAGAAAAAGGAATCCTCCCTCCACTATCAGTAGGACAGATTTTAGATCTGAACGAAATGATTGCTACTGAGCGATTTACTCGACCTCCTGCGCGATATACTGAAGCTGGTTTGGTAAAGAAAATGGAAGAGCTTGGAATCGGTCGACCATCTACTTATGCACCTACGATTAGTAAAATCATGGAGGAATCTCGTGGTTATGTCACTAAAGATCCTAGAGACGGGGTAGAACGAAAATTCAATTTATTGAAATTGAAAGATAATGTTGTAAGTAAAACTGTGGATAGTGAAATGACGGGTGCGATTTCTAATCGATTGATTCCAACAGACTTAGGAATGTTAGTCAGCGATTTCCTTTCGAAGCATTTCAGTAATATTATGGATTATAGTTTTACTGCCGGTATAGAAAAGGAATTTGACGTCATCGCAGATGGTGGTCGAGCTTGGACTAATATGCTGACTGATTTTTACAAACCTTTTCACGCTACAGTAGAAGATACTTTAGAAAATGCAGAACGTGCCAACGGAGAAAGAATTTTGGGTAAAGACCCGGTAAGCGGGCGTACCTTATTGGTTCGAATGTCTCGTTTTGGAAAACCAGTAGCACAGATCGGTGCACCGGACGAATTGGAAGAAGAAGAAAAACCAAGATATGCGAACCTTCGTATCGGACAATCTATGGAAACGATCGGTTTTGAAGACGCCATGGAATTGTTCAAATTGCCTAAGACTTTGGGAACTTACGACGAGAAAGAAGTGATTGTGGCTATTGGTCGATTTGGTCCTTACGTAAAATTTGGGGAGACTTTTATTTCTTTACCGAAAGGTTATGATCCAATGTCGGTGAATATGGATTATGCCAAAGAGTTGATAGAGGAGAAGAAAAAGATGGATGCGCCAATGGGGACTTACAAAGAATTACCGATAACAAAAGGTAAAGGTCGATTTGGTCCTTTTATCAAATGGAATGGTTTATTTGTGAATATCCCAAGACGATTTGACCCAGAAACGCTGACCATTGAAGAGGCACATGAATTGATTGCCATCAAAGAGGAAAAAGAAGCGAATCGATATATCCACCAATGGCCAGAAGACAAACTTGCTGTTGAAAATGGCCGATGGGGACCTTTTATTCGATTTAAAAAGAAGAGCATCAAATTTCCAAAGAATGAAGAAGGAAAGAGGATTACAAGCGAGGAAGCCAAAGAATATACCATCGAATATATAAAAGGATTGGTCGAAGAGGAGATTCCTGGCGCTTTCACTAAAAAGAAAAGAAAGGCACCTGCCAAGAAGAAAAAGCCTGCGGCTAAGAAAAAGCCGGCACCGAAGAAAAAATAAATTAAGCTTTTTACGCTATAAAAATGGGTTTCCTAGATGATTAGGAAACCCATTTTCTTTTTTGGCGAAAGCTAATCTTATTAAAATAATCAATATCCATTAAGGAATATTCAATTATTTTTGAGTTATTCTCTCATTTAAATACTCCCACATCAAATCTGCTGTTCGTTTAGAAGCTCCTTTATTCCCTAGTTGCTCCCTCAATTCAACATAACCATCTCTTATTTTTTGAGCATTTTCGGTTTGTAAAATTTGTTGTAGCGAAGTATTTAATTTTTCTTTATTAAAGTCATTTTGAATCAATTCCGTCACTAAGTTTCGATTCAAAATCAAATTGACGAGAGAAATATAATCGACATTGATCAGACGTTTGGCAATCTGGTAGGATAGGGGATTGCCTGTATAACAAACAACTTGAGGAACATCCAATAAAGCAGCTTCTAAAGTTGCTGTACCAGAAGTGACCAATGCTGCTTTTGCTTGACGCAACAATTGATAAGTGTTTCCTTCCACAATTTTTACCTGAATATTTTCTAAGTTAGCTTGTTGCAATAAGGTTTGATAATAAGTTTTAGGAATAGAAGGAGCTGCAGCAATGATGAATTGGTACGCAGGAAATTGAGCAACCATCGCTAACATCTTTTCTAACATTTTTGAAATCTCCTGTCGACGACTTCCTGGAAGCAAAGCAATGATGTCTTTTGGATCCAATTGATGTTTTTGACGAAAGTCAGGATCTAATGGAATATCAACCAATGAGTCCAATAAAGGATGACCAACAAAATCTACTTGAACTTGATATTTTTCATAAAATGCTTTTTCGAAGGGAAGAATAACAAACATTCGATCAACGACTTCCTTGATTTGGTGAACTCGACTACTGTGCCAAGCCCAAATTTGTGGAGAGATATAATAAAAGACTTTGATCCCATTTTTTTTAGCCCACTTGGCCATACGAAGGTTAAAACCCGGATAATCAATAAGTATTAAGACGCTGGGTTGATATTCAAGGATATCCTTTTTACAAATATCAAAATTGTGAAGAATGGTTTTGAGATTTTTAACGACTTCCCAAAAGCCCATGAAAGCCAAATCCCGGTAATGCTTATTCAAAGTCGCGCCAGCAGCTTCCATCAAATCTCCTCCCCACACTCGAAAGTTGGCAGCCGAATCTACTTCCTTCAAAGCTGTAATCAACTTAGAACCATGTAAATCTCCCGACGCTTCTCCTGCAATGATGTAGTACTTCATCTTGTAATTTTGAATGCGAGAATAAATGAATAATTGAATGTCCTATAATTGCGAACCCTAGGATAGCGGGAACATTCAGTAATTCAATCATTCATCATTCAATTATTTTATAACATCATCATTCAATCATTCCTACCTAAAGCATCGCTTTTCCATAATATATAAACCAAATGGCTACATAAATTACAGTTGGAAAAACAATACCACGCATACTATTGTAAGCAAATTTTCTACTAAAGTAAGAAAGAGGAATTAAATTTAGACAAATGGATAACAAAAGAGTTGTTCGTTTACGAAAGGTGTCAGAAAAGCCATCCGCACTTAATATGCCTGCGGAAGTCAATTGATCATATAACTCTAAAACCAAAGCATAACCAATAAAAGGAACCACTAAGCCTATTAAAAGTCCAAATACTATAGAATCTTTTTGAAGCATATGTAGGAGTTAAGGTGTCAAAATATTCAAGGGTTTGAGTAACTAAAAATCGAACTAGAATATTTACAAAGAACGAATAGGTTTTGTTTCTAGTTGTTGGTTCTTAGTATTTTGTACGCTAGTTTTTTACATTTTTATGTACAAAGATTATATGTTTATTTCCTCTAAAGATTGAAGTGTAGGAATAGCATCATAGCTAGTTAAATCATGACCGGATGGTACTACAGAAATATAACCATTATTTAGTGCCCAAGTATCGGTGTCTTCGCCTAAATCGCTTTCCTCAAACTCTCCAGTCAACCAGTAATATTTTTGTCCACGTGGGTCTGTTGCTTCTTTATAAGCTTCTTTCCAATTGGATTTAGATTGTCGACAAACTTTCACTCCTTTAATTTCTTGCTCTGTTAACTTAGGGATATTGACATTGAGTAACTTGGTATTTTCTAGTCCATTTTCAAGGACATTTAGGATGATGTCTCTCAAATATTTTTTGGCCTGTTCGAAATCCGCATTCCATGCAAAATCTAAAAGTGAAAAGCCAATCGATGGAATGCCTTCTAAAGAGGCTTCCATGGCTGCAGACATGGTACCTGAATACAAAATATTGATCGAAGCATTGGAGCCGTGGTTGATACCGGAAACACACAAATCCGCTTTTCGACCATTTAGGACGACACTTTTCGCTAGCTTAACGCAATCCACTGGCGTACCGCTACATTCATAAGCTTCAATGCCTTTAAAAACATCAGATTCTTTTAATCGAATGGGATCAGAAATGGTGATTGCGTGACCTTTGGCCGATTGAGGCGAGTCAGGTGCGACAATTAATACTTCTCCAATTTCTTGTACGATTTCTACTAAAGCTTTAATTCCTGGAGCCGTAATTCCATCATCATTTGTAACTAATATTAAGGGTTTTTTCATGATTTTTCGGATAATTTTTAACAAAGATTAAATAAATAGAACAGGAAGTTTGCTTTGTAGTTGAAATGAATGTTATAATTATTTATAAGGACAATTGATTAATTTAAAGCGCAAAGTTACTATAAAATATAAGATTTGAAAATCAACTGAACTTTGATGAAAATTATTTTTTAAACTAAGAATAACCTAAAATGACAGTTAAATTACGTTGACGACTCAACTTCCTTTAATTATTGATGTTTAATGTTTTACTTTTGAGAAAATCTAGAAAATACCTTCTCAGCCAAAAAGGATAAATAAATATTAATTCTACACACAAAATTTGTCTAAGCACTAAAAAAAAGACCATGGAAGGAAGAAAAAAAACCGGCGTTTTATTAGTTAATTTGGGTACACCAGATGCTCCAACCTATGGAGCGGTATTTAGATATTTGAAACAATTTTTGGGTGATCCTCGAGTAATTGATCAATGGTTGGTGCGAAACATCATAGTTCCTTTTATTATTTTACCCATTCGATCTGGTCAGTCCGCCAAAATTTATCAAGATGTATGGATGGAGGAAGGTTCGCCCTTAAAAGTATATGGCTATAAATTAGCAGAAGGCGTACAAAAATTATTAGGAGATGATTATGTAGTGGAATTAGCGATGCGTTACCAAAATCCGTCGGTTGAATCTGCATTAGAAAAAGTGATGGCTCAGCAAGTTCAGGAGTTGATCGTTTTACCTTTGTTTCCCCAATATGCTTCTGCATCTACGGGTTCTGTACAAGAGGAAATTATGCGTTTGCTCAGCAAGAAATGGAATATTCCTAAAGTTAAAATCATTGATCATTTTTATAATTATCAGCCATTTATTGATGCATTTGTAGCAAGAGGAAAGGAGTATGATTTAGATGAATATGATCATGTATTGTTTAGTTATCATGGACTTCCTGAAAGGCAAATTACAAAAGGAGATACTTGCAATCATTGTTTTAAAGAAGGCTGCTGCGAAACGATTACGGAAAAAAATCAATTGTGCTATAAAGCGCATTGTGTCTCTACTACTAAATCAATTGCTAAAGGGATTGGTTTAGAGAAAAAAGACTACACCATTTGTTATCAATCTCGGTTAGGAAGGGATCCATGGGTACAACCTTATACAAGTGATATTATTGAAGAGCTAGCGAAGGAAGGAAAAAAGAGAGTATTGGTTTTTTGTCCAGCTTTTATTTGTGATTGTTTGGAGACAACTATTGAAATAAGTGATGAGTACCAGGAGGAGTTTGAAGAATTTGGTGGTGAACATCTTCAGTTGGTAGCAGGACTAAACGATTCTCCTATTTGGTTTGAAGCCGTTCGAGATTTGATATTGGAGCATAAATCAATAGAGAATAACCAATATCAAAATACCAATGCTTATTAAATCAATCGAAGATATTGCGGGCTTTTTAGCGGGAGATTTGACGACGATCAAGGAGGTGCTTCATCCGAAGAATGATGGAATTGAATTGCCCTATAGTTTGGCCCATGCTACTGTTGAAGTGGGGAAAGCTTCGATTCCTCATATTTTGCATGGATCAGAAGTATACATTATTACACAAGGAAAAGGGAGAATGTGGATTGATGATTCAGCGCAAGAAGTGACCACTGGAAAAGTCATTTACATTCCGCCAAGGGCCAATCAATATATTGAAAATATAGGAAAGATCGCTTTGAAATTTTTGTGTATTGTAGCTCCAGCCTGGAGTTCTGAGGAAGAGGAGATCCTTTAAAAAAAAGAAGGCCAATCAAAGATTTATTTCTTTTTCATTGCTAGTTTCTTACGAAAAAATCTAGCTTTGTGGGAATGAAGATTCTTCAATTGTGTAAGAAATTTCCTTATCCACTGAAAGATGGTGAAGTCATCGCCATTCATAATCTAAGTAAAGCTTTAGATCATTTGGGGTGTGAAATGACCTTGTTGTGTATGAATACCACCAAGCATTATTTTGATACCAGTCAATTACCGAGCGCACTGGATCATTATCAGCGTATTCAGCATGTGGAAGTCGATAATCAGCTCAAGGTTAAAGATGCTTTTTTGAATTTATTTTCAAGTGATTCTTATCATATTGCTCGTTTTGTTTCTGCTTCCTTTACGGAAAAATTAATTCACCTTTTACAAAAAGAAAAATACGATGTCGTGCAAATGGAAACACTCTATTTAGCACCTTACATTCCTATCGTCAAAAAATATTCGGATGCCGTCATTGCGATGCGCGCGCATAATGTAGAACATGAAATTTGGGAACGAGTCGCAGAGAATACCGCCTTTTTACCCAAAAAATGGTATGTCAATTATTTGAGTGGAAAATTGAAAAAATTTGAAATTCAACAACTGCAAAACTATGATGTGCTGATTCCTATTTCCCAAAAGGATTTGATGAAATATGAAGCTTTAGGTTTTAAAAATAAATCTGTCCTGACGCCCATCGGAATCGATGAATCAACCTACCAAGCAGATTATACTAGCTACGAAAAAGACCTGTCTATTTCATTTATTGGTTCATTGGATTGGATGCCCAATCAAGAAGGTTTGCAATGGTTTATCAATACTGCTTGGCCTGAAATATTGAAGGCATATCCTGATTTACAATTACATATTGCAGGAAGAAATACGCCAGAATGGTTTCGAAAATTAGAGCAGCAAAATGTCAAAGTCCATGGTGAAGTCCCTGATGCTCGAGCTTTTATCAATCAGCATTCAATTATGATTGTTCCATTGCTATCAGGTAGTGGCATGCGGGTCAAGATATTAGAAGGAATGGCTTTGGGCAAAATTGTATTGACTACGTCCATTGGCTTAGAAGGAATCGCAGCAACTCATCGAGAAAACATTTTAATTGCAGATACACCTGAGGAATTTTTAGCATGCATTCGTTTTTGTGATAAACACAAAAACAAACTAATCGAAATTGGCAAAAATGCCAAAACATTTATCCGTAAGGAATATGAAAATACCGCGATTGCTCGAAAATTATTGGATACTTATAAAGGTGATGATATTGATTAACTACAAAAGTCGAACAACCAACCAGCATCCAATAACGAATAAACACCTAACTAAAATCAACTAACAATCATTCATCAGCTGCTCTAATTTTTTTCTTGAGGTATTTTTTTTGATCGCTATATTTTTCCTCTCCGAATTTTTCTTTTAAGCCTTCAAGTAAGACCAAACATTTTTTAAAAGTGATGCTTGCTTCTTGATTGTTCCCCATTTTCAATTGTAACTTACCTTTGGATTTAGTAAGTTTATAATGATCAGGATGTTATTGCAAAGCCCATTCATATAGTTCCAATGCAGCTTGGTTATTTCCTTGATCAGAAATCCACCGGTTTTAAGTTATTGACTAGTTTTGTTTATGTTTTTAGCTGTGTTGGTCTTTTATGTGATGTTGTATTTTTGCTTCAGCAAAAAAGAGTTTTAGATAGTGAGTTCAAAATATAGGATTTTATTTTTTTTACCTTTTTATAAATCTATCTTTATGCTTGTAAAAATCACTTTATGCTATCCTTGGTTTTGGAAATTATTTTTTGGGCTTCGGTTTTAGGTTTGGCGCATTCCTATGTGCTTTATCCTATGATATTGGCCCTGTTGGCCAAAGGAAAAACGAATAATACGGTATTTTTTAAGGAAGAAGGAGAATGGCCCTTAGTCTCGGTATTGATGTCTGTCTATAATGAAGAAAAAGTCATTCAAGAAAAGTTAGAAAGCCTTCAAAATTTAAATTATCCAGCTGGAAAATTAAACGTCTATATCGGTTCAGATTGTTCATCAGATGCGACGAATGATTTAGTGAGTCAATATGCTACTCAGTGGGAGAATCTTCATTTTTTTCCTTTTACAGAAAGAGGAGGAAAATCAGGAGTCATTAATCGATTGGTGGATTTGGTCGCTCAACAAAATCCCTTGACAGATGATCATATTTTTTTGTCAACCGATGCATCAGTGATGTTGGAGTCAGATACTTTACAAAAATTAGTGCGACATTTTAAACGGAAAGATTTGGTCTTGGTAGATGCGAATATGAGAAGTAAAGGCACTAAAAAAGAAGGCATTTCCAAATCGGAAAATCAATATGTTTCTAATGAAGTGATGAATAAAAATAGAGAAGGTATCCTTTGGGGAAAAATGATTGGTCCATTTGGCGGTTGTTTTGCCATTCGGAGTAGTTATTTTACTAAAGTTCCTGATAATTTTTTAGTCGATGACTTTTACATTGCTTTTAAAGCGTTTGAAAAAGGTGGAAATGCAATTAATGATTTAGAAGCGGTCTGTTTTGAAGCGGTATCTGATGATATGAATGAAGAATATCGTCGGAAAAAAAGGATTTCTTCCGGGAATTTTCAGAATTTGAAGACCTTTCGACATTTACTTTGGCCACCTTATCAACCCTTGGCCTTTGCTTTTTTATCTCATAAAGTTCTTCGTTGGTTAGGGCCATTTTTTCTTATCTTTGCCTTTATGACAAGTGCTTATTTGGCTTATAGAGGAAACATTATCTATCAAATTTTGTTTTATGTCCAAATCGGCCTTTGGGGAGTCATTCCTTTAATGGATCTGATTTTCAATAAAATAAACATTAACATCGGTTTTCTTCGGAATATCCGATATTTCATTTACATGAATATTGCATTATTACATGGATTTATCAAATATCTTAGCGGAATCAAAAACAATGTCTGGCAACCAACAAAACGGATCTGAACCAATCAAATTAAATACCATTGAAGAGGCAATTGCCGATATCAAAGCAGGTAAAGTGATCATCGTAGTTGATGATGAAGATCGAGAAAATGAAGGAGATTTCATCTGTGCAGCAGAATGTGTTACTCCCGAAATCATCACTTTTATGGCGACTCATGGTCGAGGATTGATTTGTACACCCATTGATGAAAAACGAGCAGATGACTTGGAACTCAATATGATGGTTTCTAAGAACACTGCACTTCATGAAACAGCATTTACCGTATCGATTGACTTGATCGGGCAAGGTTGTACCACTGGAATTTCTTCTTACGATCGATCCACGGGTATTAAAGCCCTAATTGATCCCAAGATAAAGGCAGCTGACTTCGCTCGACCAGGGCATATATTTCCCTTACGGGCAAAATCGGGAGGTGTGTTGCGTAGAACAGGACACACGGAAGCGGCTATCGATCTAGCTCGTTTAGCAGGATATTATCCAGCAGGCGTTTTGGTAGAAATTCTAAATGCGGATGGTACGATGGCGCGTACACCACAGTTGTTGGAAATTGCTAAAAAGCATGACCTCAAGATGATCTCTATCTATGATTTGGTCACTTATCGCATGAGAAATGAGCGTTTGATCACCGAGAAAATGAAAGTAACGATGCCAACTAAATATGGCGATTTTGAAGTGATTGCTTATGAACAAATTACGAGTGGTGATGTACATTTAGCGATCAAAAAAGGATCATGGACGAGTGAAGAACCGGTATTGGTAAGAGCGCATTCTGCTACTGATGTAGGAAATGTATTGGGTTTGTTATTTGAAGATTATGCTTCACAGTTAGATAGTTCTTTAAAAATGATTGCAGAACAGGGGAAGGGCATGATTTTATTTATGCGTCACGGTGATGCTGGAGATACGTTATTGGCTCGCTTAAAGAGTTATCAAAACCTAAAAGAAAGTCCAGAACCTAATACGCCAAGAACAGCAATGGATCGAAAAGCATATGGCGTTGGTGCTCAGATTTTACGAGAGCAAAACATCACTAAACTGAGAATGATCAGTAACAATCCTAACCGAAAATTAGGAGCGATTGGTTACGGTTTGGAGATTGTGGAAATTGTAAAAATGGGATAGTACAACACCGTTTATTCAAAATGAATACGAACATTGTTCCTTTAAGAAACGATGTTCGTATTCCCTCCAATAAGCTATGAAACAAAAAATAGACTGGTTAAATCATACCTTAGAATTTTTAGTCGTTTTTATCGGCATCCTTATCGCTTTCCAACTCAATAAATGTGCAGAGACCAAGACCAAAAATGAATTGGTCGAAAATCATCTTAAATATATCCAAGAAGAATGTGGTGAAAATATTGCTAGATTAGATGAAGGAATTATTCATTCTAAAGCACAATTAAAGTTTGCAGATTCTTTGTTATTAGAAATAAGAGAGCAGAAAAGAATTTGGAAAATAAGACAGCTTTCCACTGTTTTATTGAACTTGCAGAATAAAGAATTAAAAGAAGATGCTTACTCTGTTTTGGTCCAATCTGGTGATATTCGATTCATGAATGATTTTCAACGGAAACGAAAAATTATTACTTTGTATGAATCATTCGATGGAATAAATATAACGAATGAAAATGTCTTGAAAATTTATGACAATCACTTTTATCCTTACTTAAAGTCAAATTTTGATCTAGTGAATTGGGATTATAATAGTACCCAAAATATATCCAATGAACCTAGTTATTATGCGGGAGAGTTTGGCAATATCATTTCTACCTATCGTTTTTTACTTCAAACCAAAATTGACTCTTACGAAGCCATTAGAGATAAAATATCCCAATTTTTAGATGAAAAGTAAATGATGATCTTATCATCAGAATCTTCGTTCAAAAGAATTTCCAGTAAAAACGTATACACTTCCATTGTCCATAGCAAATAATAATTCACCATTTCTATCTTGATAAATATGCCAAATATGCGTGACTGGAAGTCCATCTTCTAGATTGTAATTTATAATGGATTGCCCATCGTATTTCCAAGCTCCAGTATCTCTGTCTCCAAACCAAATATTACCATGTTGATCCTCTCCAATTGCGAAGACATGTTCTAAGGTTCCACTGGGAGAGTGAGCACCATTTAGTAAACTAGTTAAGGAAATTAATTTCATTTTATCTGAAAAGTTGATGGTCGTATTTCCATCAAAAAGTAATACGCCAATACCATTATTCCCAATCCATAAATTACCTTTACGGTCCTCTAAAATACTTCTGACATGAAGGTACCCGGTTTCTTTAGTTCGCCCTAGATTTTCATTATTGATAATGGTAAAATTGCTACCATCAAAACCAAAGATTCCGCTATAGGTCGCTATCCAAAGTTGGTCATTTTTTCCTTTTGTAATACCCGTAACAGAAGAAGGATTGTTAGAATTATTGATATTGGAATTTGGAAATTCTAAATAATTTATTCCTTGACCATCATATTTATACACGCCAGCTGACTCGCCAGCATTGAACCAGAGATCATGGTTTGTTTTTGTCCATTTAGCTTGGAAAAAATCATTTGGCATGATGTCTTGTTGTAGAGGATGCTTGATGATTTGTTGACCATTATAACTACTTACTCCATTAGAAGTACCAAACCAGATATTTCCTTTATTATCTTCCTGAATAGACCTGACTTGATTACTGCCTAAGCCATCTGGTATCGTAAAATATTGGAAGGATTTTCCATCAAATAAGGCAACTCCTTCGCGATGACTTCCGAACCAATAATTTCCTTTAGAGTCATGGAGGATAGATCGTACTCCAGAGATGAATTTTAATCTGAGGAATTCTCCGAGGCTTGGCTGGGGGGTACACGATTGTTTGCTCAATAGGTTATTTGTTTGCCTTTGGCGACTAACTTTTGCATTCGCCCAAAAGTCAGCAAAACGCTTGTCAAAAAAAAC
>CAYTVR010000215.1:0-12598 GCA_964441245.1 uncultured Saprospiraceae bacterium
TTCCCAACCCTCCACTTCTAACGTAAATCACTCGATTTGTAATATTAAGCTTCACTCCTATGCGTTCAAAACGAGACAAAAGTTAGTCGCCGAAGGACTTAATAAGTAAATCCTCTGTTAATATCAACCAACAATCGTGAACAACCGACGCAGAGCATCGGGAAATTCGTTTGATTAAATTGTTTAAAAGTAAAAAGATCAATCATACAATGCAGAAACCCATAAAGTAATAACTTGCTCAGACCAATTAATCACAACAGGTAAATCCGGAGGCGTTATCCCCGGAGGAATTATGTCTCGCTGATTGAATCCTTTGAAAAACCGAAGTTCCATATCCCAAGGATTACCTCCCATGTGAAATTCAAAATAGTTGATCGTTTGTTCTTGAATACGTTCCCAAGAAAACCAATTATCGGCATCAAATTCATAAAACCATAAGGCCATTGCATAAGCAGCTGCTGGAGTAGAATTGTGATAGGTATCGATGTATCCTTTTTTGATATCGTTTTGCATTTGACGACATTTCGGCTTAGTTACCTTTCGTTCTTGACAGATATTTCCAATTTTTTCGACAACCCAAGCTCTAAACTTTTTTTCGTCACTCACTAAATTATTGAACTCTTTTTTATTGCTAAAAGAAGTTTGAAAATACTCGAGCGGCCAGTTTCCAAGAAAGATGACATTATTTTCATACATCCCTCTTTTAAAAGATTCAGCTGCTGATGTTCCAAAACTATATACCAAATCCTGAATCGTATCTTTTCCAACTCCTTTAATGGCATCCAACTCTTCAAATTTAGTAAAGCGTCTCCGACGTAATTGATTGCGGGTACGTAAAATTCTAGCGGCGAGTATCAGGCCTATTGTTTTACCCGGCCCATTTTCAGGGTCATCTTCGATCGTACCATCCAAAATATCATCAACACTTTTGGCTTGATTAAAAAAATGGAGTATTCGATTGCTGATCCAAAGCGGTGTTTTCTTTTTAGGCATAAGTTTGATTTTTAGGCATTTGTGAATGTTGCTTCAAAAATAGTAAGTTCTGAATACTAAAATAATCTTATTCTAAAAATTCTAGATTCTTTTTTAAAGAAAACTTTATTAACTTGATCTTATTCGATTTTTTCATATTCTCAAAAGAAACATGAAGCAAGTTTGTATCATCGGAGCAGGGTCTTCTGGAATAACGGCAGCCAAAACTTTAAAAGAGCAGGGCATCTCTTTCGATTGTTTTGAAAAAGGTTCGAATATAGGAGGCGTTTGGCGATTCAACAATGACAATGGAACTTCTTCCGCCTATAGATCCTTACATATCAATACCAATCGGAAAGTCATGGCATATTCCGATTTTCCTATGCCGGATCACTATCCAATGTTTCCCCATCATTCGCATGTCATTGATTATTTTGATCAGTATGTGGACCACTTTGATATTAGAAATGACATTACATTTAATACTAGTGTTGTCAAAGTTTCCCTTACGGAAAATGATACTTATGTCGTCACGCTCAACAATCAAGATAGCTATGAATACCAACATCTCATTGTCGCCAATGGTCATCACTGGAATCCTCGTTATCCTCAACCTCCTTTTCCCGGT
The DNA here is from genome assembly GCA_964441245.1 of uncultured Saprospiraceae bacterium. Classification (GTDB taxonomy): domain Bacteria; phylum Bacteroidota; class Bacteroidia; order Chitinophagales; family Saprospiraceae; genus JALZUU01. Next base: position 1,601 of record CAYTVR010000215.1, read on the forward strand.
CAATTTACTGGAGAGGTTTTACATTCTCATCATTATAAAGAATCGGATCAAGTAAAAAACAAAGATGTATTGGTGGTTGGGATCGGAAATTCAGCGGTGGATATTGCATGTGAGACGGCGCGGCTTCATACCGGAAAAGTAGTTATTTCCACGCGAAGTGGAGCCCATATTGCACCCAATTGGATTTGGAGTATTCCTTTTGATAACTTGGCCAACTCTTTGACTAGTCGTTTTCCATTATGGTTACAACGATTTTTACTTAAAATCACCTTATGGCTAGCGCATGGAAATCAAGAAGATTATAGTATCCCAAAACCCAAACGCCCTTTGCTAAAAGAGCACCCTACTCTATCACAAGATTTGCTATTACTTGCCGGAAGAGGTGCTGTAAAATTCAAACCTAATATTCAATCCTTTAAAGGAAGAACCGTCACCTTTGAAGATGGAAGTCAACAAGATTTTGATACAATTATCTATGCTACAGGTTATAAAGTTACCTTTCCATTTTTAAAACATATTCCAGATTTTGATGTAGAAGAAAATAATAATATTTCACTTTATAAAAAGGTCATTCATCCTGACTATAAAAATTTATATTTTTTGGCTTTGATACAACCTCTTGGTGCGGTAATGCCTTTAGCAGAAATTCAATCCAAATGGATCGCGAAAATAATTAATAGAAACTGTGTGTTACCTAATAAAAAGAAAATGATACAGTCCATACAAAAAGAAAAACAACGAATGAGATCTAGATATGGTCATTCACCAAGACATACTTTGCAAGTAGATTTTTTCAACTATAAAAGATCTATCAAAAATGAAATGAAACGTAACAAGGTATAAAGCTTCATCAAGTAAAATTGAAAATCTAAAACAACTCAAATGAAATTACGGATACTGTTACTTTTTCTCTTTTGTCATTATTCAAGCTTTGCCGAAATGTGTCCTTGGACTGGAGCCGCTTCATCCGAATGGAATAACACTGGTAATTGGAGTTGCGGAACGATACCTAGTAATGAGGATGATGTGATCATTGGAAATGCCAATATTAATATGGATATCGCAACGAGCATAAAATCATTGTCCCTCAGTTCCACGACTACTATTTCCGGAAACGGGACCATCGACATTAGTCAGTACTTTGACCTTGCTGATAATGGGGACTATACCCTTGCAGTCGAAACTAGCTGTTTTGGATTGGCAACCTTTGGAGACATGGAACTAAAACTAGATGGTATAACATTAAATTTACACGGCAATGGTAGCATCGCTCACCAAGCAAGATTAATGATGATTAATAATGGTGTTTTTAAAATTAATATGGAGTCCGAATTTTCAGTATTAGGTCAGCTCAACATTTTTGGTCTCGTCGATATTCCAACTTTCATTGTAGAAGGTACACTCAATAAATCTGGAATGGGAACCATAGATTTTGAGGCCGCTTACCATTTTGAAAATGCAGTCATCAATATATTAGCTGGAAAAATCATTAATTATTTTTCAAGTGCTGCGATTTCCAAAAGTCTCCATTCCACCATCAACATTAGTGATGGAGCGACCCTTGCTTTTGCTCGTGCGGCTGATTTCGAAAATACGAATATTATTGGAGGGAGAATTCAGGTGATTAATCCCGGCTTACCCAATTTTGATATGGGCAGCACCTTTACAGATACTCAAATTGATATTGAAGGAGGCATTTTGAATTTAGAAAATGGGATGTCTGTTCCTTCTGTTTATCAAACAGGTGGTCGCTTTGCAGGAAATAATATTATCGTACTTGGTGACTATCATTGGGAAGGTGGAATTCCTACAGGAAAGAAAACAATAGAAGGACAAACACTCATTACAGATGCCACAAGTAGCGTAGAGACAAGAGCTTGTTTAGGATGCCAAGTCATTGCCGCTGGTGGCGGGATGAGTGATATGAATGATAAAATATTACAAGGAAAATTAACGATCCCCAGTAATGCTTCCTTTACAGTTATTACTAATCAAGATTGTACATTTGATGAAATTAGAGTCATGGGAGAACTGATTAAGATGGGAAGCGCGGACTTGACACTCAACTCCTTTTTCCAATTCAACGAACTTGGAATCATCAAAGGAGAAGGCGATATTATAAGTTCATTTATTGTAAATGGTGGACGTTTACAGCCTGGTCTACCTTTGGGAGAATTGTCAATGGTCACTCCAAACTTTAACTTACAAGATGAATCTACTATCGAAATAGACGTTCATTATTTAGACGAAATCGTTACCACGGATCTGCTTTCGTCGACCGGTGATATTTTGCTCAATGGAAACTTGATCGTTTCTGAAATAGGTTCCCTTCCTAATGTAGATTTTCCAATCATTACCACCATGGCAGAGATTTCCGACACCTTCTTAAATGTTCAATTGCCTCCCGATTATTCCATTATTTATGAATTGAATCAAGTCATTCTTCGAAAAAATGCAGAATTATCAGATCTTGATCACGATGGTTTTCTAGCAGATGTAGATTGCGATGATACCAATCCAGATATCAATCCTGCTGCTGCAGAAATTCCAAATAATGGGATAGATGAAGATTGTGATGGAGAAGATTTACTCACTTCCACAGCCGATATTGACTTGGCAACTATTGTAGTTTTTCCTAATCCTTTCAATCATTTTTTAAGCGTTCAATTGGAAGAATCTGCTCCATACCTTTATCAATTAATCACTATGAATGGTCAAATAATTCAGGAAGGATATCTCGATTCTAATTTATCAAAAATAAAAATCGATCCAATTCCTGGTGGGGTCTATATTTTAAAAATAAAAAATGAAAATGTCTTGTTACAACACAAAGTGATTAAACAGTTCAATAATTAACTATTTTCAAAAAAACAATTCATTGAAATTTATCTAATGGATCAAAACCAAATATTTAAGGATTTACTAGTTGTAGAATTGGCCAGTGTATTAGCTGGACCTACAGTCGGAATGTTCTTCGCCGAACTTGGTGCTCAAGTGATTAAAATCGAAAATAAATCAACCAAAGGTGATGTGACACGTAGTTGGAAACTACCAGCGGAAGATCCTAAAGATGAATATTCTGCATACTATCACAGCATCAATTGGGGAAAGGAAAAACGCTTACTCGACTTGAGTAATAGCGAGGATCAAAACCAAGTTTTGTCCCTTATCAAAAAAGCTGACATTGTGATTAGCAACTTCAAAATGGGTTCTGCTAAAAAATTAAAAATGGATTACGAGTCTTTAAAAGAGTTGAACCCTAATTTAATCTACGCTGCGATTACTGCTTATGGTGATGACAATCCAGCTCCCGGATTTGATGTGATGATTCAAGCAGAAACTGGATGGATATTTATGAATGGAGAAAAGGATGGAAATCCTGTAAAAATGCCCGTTGCATTGGTGGACATTTTAGCGGCACATCAACTTAAACAAGGTATCTTGATTGCGCTATTGAATCGGCAAACCAGTGGAAAAGGTAGCTTTGTAAGTATCTCTTTATTTGATGCTTCGGTTGCCGCATTAGCCAATCAGGCCAGTAATTGGTTGAATGTAAAAGTTTTGCCGCAACGCATGGGAAGTCAACATCCTAATATTGCACCTTACGGAGATATTTTTTATACCAAAGATCAGATTGGAATTATCCTAGGAACAGGCACTCAAAAACAATATGAAAATCTTTGTGATTGTCTTCATTTAGGCCACCTAAAAAAAGATGAACGCTTTGTGACGAACGCCTTACGATTGAGCAATCGAGCCACTTTAGTGGAATTTTTAGGAAAGGCGATAGCTCAAAAAGGGTACGCCAATTTTGCCAAAGAATGCCAAGAACAAAAAGTAACGATTGCTCCATTGAACAATATGGAAGATCTTTTTAATTTGCCAAAAGCACAAAAATTGATCCTTACAGAAACATTACCAGATGGTCGGGAAACGAAAAGGGTAAAGACGGCGGTGTTTAAAATTAAGGAGGCATAGTTATATTAACTATTTTATAAATAAGACTTCGCATACAAAAATGAACATCACACATGTTTTATTTTTTTAATGCAAAAAAAATAGTATTTTGAGTTATTATTCTCAAAAACTGAAACCATGCTTGTTGCCCCTGTAAAATTTAAAAAGTGCAGAAGAGAACTCAAAAGCGGGAATACTAAGAATGCACTAGACTTACTTGAAGAAATTTTCACTACCTTAAAAAAAGACGATGATGAGCTCACAATGATCATGAGTCGCTATTATCGAGGTCGAAATAAAGTTTTAAATAACATGGTGCCTGCGCATGAGTTTGAAATAGAGGTAAACAAAATTACTTTTCAAATATTGGGAAAATTAAAATATTTAGAATCTGCCTTAAAAATGAAAAACGAACAAATCCAGCCTGATTTACAAATCCTTCATCAAATAAATTCTAAATTAAAAAAAGTAAAATCAAGAATATCCAGCTTAGAACAGGAATTGATTATTGGTCATCCATTCAAAGATGGCATCACTTGGCTGTTATTGATTGATTTTAATGATTTCCTAAGAATAGTCGAAGATAATTATTTAGAAAAATTTCAAGACGAGCAAGTATTAAAGGTCTGCAATAAATGGCGAGAAAACATTAAAAAAGCTTTGTTCTCCAGAAAAAATAATTTTGTAGAAACCGCTGAAAGTTTCTTTTTCGACGACTTCCCTTTTTACCAAAACCTAATAGACTATCTCACCTCAAAATGGAATTTGAGCATGGGAGAAGCCTCTTATCTCAGAATAGGCGAAATATTAGAGATCCTGACTGGAAGAGTTCAAGGACGTAGCTAAATCTAAAGAGGTGAATAACTTCAAAAAAGTAGCGAATTTGGCCCAATTTTCTAGCTGAGACAATGTTTGCTTAAAGTTATTCTGATTTTCAGAAGTCCTCTTCTTCAACTCATCTTGCTCCTTTTCCAGTTCTTCCTGCTCTTTATTTAACTTTTCGTATTCCTCTTCCTTTTTTTTCCTTTCTTTTTCATTTAGTTGACTCATAGTAACATTAAATACACAAATTCAATGCCACACAATTATTTTATACTAATATGAAAAATCATTTTGCAAAGATGAATACTTTGACCAAAAAGAAAAGCGTATCGTTTTTAGGGATACGCTTTTCATTAAAAATATAGCCGTATTAAAGTCTTCGAAATTTAACGTTTCTCACCATAAAATTAGAAATCTTCATTTGGTAAATTGAATTTCCATCATCTTCCTTAAATTCTATCAATCTAAAATCTGCTTCAGAAGTTCGAAACTTATTCTTTGCAATAGGAGTCAACTCAAGATCTGGTTTTCTGCCACGCTTTAAGATTAATTGGTCATCTTTAACGATCAATTGATAAAAGTTATTCAGTTGATCAGAAGTATAGATTCCTGCATATTTCGGATAGTCCTTTGCATCTACTACTGTTGGGTCATATTCCTCGGAAGGAAATTCTCGCCCATCCATGAGCATCAAGTTTAACTTTTTTTGTCCATCTAAATCCGAAAATTCAACCTTATTCCAAGGAGGTGACTCAAACAAGGATTTCGAGAGCTGAGTCAAGCTAAAATTCCATCCATTGTCCAAATCATTATAATACAATGCTCCATCCTTAATGCTCACCTGCGTGGAAAAAAAATAATTATTGTCCCAATATAAACCCGTATATGCTTCCAATTCTTTTTCAGACATTTTAATTGGAGTTGTTTTAGGTGCTTCTTTGTCCGATGCATCATCCGTAGAAGGAATCAAAAGTCTTGCAATATCATTGACTTTAGCACCGATGTAAGTCCCTAGATTACCTATGGTCATGATAGAATAATCGGATTGTTTGAGACGCACCCATTTCCATGAGTATCCTTCATCTGTAGCTCTCAAGTAGAACTCATCTTCTCCTGAAAATTTATAATACTGGTGCTGCCCGAAACAGAAAGATCTGTTTTTTCTCTTTTGAAATTCTCCTTTCAGTAAAAGTGCTTGATCCATCTGCTCGATGATACTTCCCTCAAATTCTTTTGTTTGAAAATTGAGCATCCATTTTTGAAAGTCCTTTTGAGTAGAATAGGTCAATGGACATAATATTTCAAACTTCATTGCATGAACACTTTTATATCCTTTTTCCGTTTTGTCATAGCCAATAGAGTGATTTTTATTTTTCATAAAATCCTCATTTTTCACAAAAGTATTGGTCATTCCAAGTGGTTGAAAAATATTTGTGGCAGCATATTCAGAAAATTTCACTCCAGTTACTTTCTCCACTAGCATCATCAAAATTTTAATGCCTGCTCCGCTATGGTTCATACGCGTATCAGGTTTTAAATCTTTGGTGACTTTCTTAGTTAGATTTAAGAAATCCTTTTGGTAAAATGGTTCATCATAAGTCCATCCGGCTATTAATCTCAAAGAGACCAGAGCGGGTAAATCACTGCTGTGATTTAAGAAATGAGCAATGGATACATCCTTTTGAAAACCTAAGTCCGGGAGGTATTTATTTACTGGATCATTTAAGCTGATTAATTGCTTCTTTTCCAATTGTAAAATCGAAAAGGCAACTAAGTGGTCCGTAAAATCAGATAAGGGGAAAATGGTCTGCTCACTAAATGGTATGCCAATGGATAGATTAGCAGAACCATAATTCTTGGAAAGAAGGAGTTTATCCCCTTTCATAATAATGACAGAGGCACCAGGCGCTTTTAAATCCGATCTATCCAAAAAAATGGAGTCGATGGCTGTTACAAATTTTTTCGAACTAGGATCAATTTGTGCCTCAATTGAGGGTAAATTGTAGAGGTAAAAAAAGAAAAGTGTACTGATAATAATTAATAATCGATTTAGGTTCATCATATTTTTTTTGTGATTTGTTTATCACAATAGTAAATTATAAACCTAAAAAAGAAGTCCGATTTTAGAATAATGGAGTATCAAATTATAATTCCGAACTTCAACCCCTATTTTTATCCTTGAATTTTGCCGGTGTAGTCCCTGTAATTTTTTTAAAGGCGGTATAAAAGGTAGATTTAGAATTATACCCAACATCATAACCAATGGATTCATATTTGAGATTATTGCCTGACAAAATTATGTCACATGCTTCTTTGATCCGATATTCATTGAGGTATTGAGAGAAACCTTTATCCAAATTTTCATTTAAAAGTTGCGAAAGTGTATGAGGAAGGATATTCAATTTAGACGCTAATACTTGTAATTTTAACAAAGGATTTCTATATAATTTTTCGTTTTCCATCATCTCATTCAACCTAAAAATGAGCTCTTCTGCATTGTCCACTTTTTTACGTCCGTATTTTTGTTTATTCGTAATACTGTAAGGTTCTTTTTGAAAACGGTATATAAGGAGAATAAGAAGGATATAGTATAGGAATGTAAACAATAATGCTCCAAGAATATAAGAGGCAATTCCACAGAAAAAGTAAGCGGCCCAGATAAACATACTACCGACCCAAATACTCAGCAACCAAAATTCAAATCGATCGATTTTTTCAGTTTTACTGAATATCTTTGGAAAAATATCCCTGACTTGATATAAGGCACAGATCGCATAGGTCAGCCAAACCAAATAAATGCCTTTGATAAGATATGGGTACCAAAGTTCAATGTTTGTTTCAAAGGGATAGAAAAAATTAATAAATAAAACTATCGGAATTTGTACGTATAAGTGTTGCTTCCAGCCTAATTTGGATTTTTCTTTTTGATTGGAAACAGATGCGAAATAAAAATACAAGAAAGGGCCAATAAAATAACAGGCTGTCAAACCCAATTGAAGAAAAGGATAGGCAAGATCTTCATTGAAATAATAAAAGATGGATTTAGCCACTCGTACACTGAGCATCAGCAGAAATACGCCCAAAAATCGATTGGATTGACTTTTGGGTTTAGCCCAAAAAATAAAATAAAAGGCCAACAAAAAACCATTGAAAGCACCAAGTCCACTAAAGAAAAACAATAATTCGTCGCTAATATCCATTAAGGCTCAAAATAAAAAATAAGGACCCAATATTCAAGCATTTTTACCTTCAAAACTTAATAAAGCAAATCAAAGTACCTGCTTCAATGCCCCAGTCAACATGTTGACATGATTGTAAGTACAACTCTCGCCCATGATTCCAATGCGCCAGATTTTTCCAGCAAATGCTCCTAAACCTCCTCCCACTTCTATATTGTATTCTTCTAATAATTGTCGGCGTAATTTTGCTTCATCCTTGATTCTTTTAGGTAACTGAACAGCATTTAAATTAGGTAAACGATTGGCTGGTTTTACAATAAATTTAAATCCCAATTGTTCTAGATTCTTCTTCAAATATTTATGCACTTTCTGATGTCGTTCCCATCTGTTTTCCAATCCTTCTTCTAGAACCAAACTCAGCGCTTCATGTAGGGCATATACAGAAGAAACAGGTGCGGTATGATGATAAGCTCTTTTGGCTCCAGCCCAATAATTTTTAACTAAAGTCAAATCTAAAAACCAACTTTGAACTGGCGTTTTCCGATTCTCTAAAACTTTTACCGCACGCTTCGAAAACGTTACAGGCGATAATCCCGGAGGCGCACTCAAACATTTCTGTGTTCCTGAATACAAGGCATCTATTCCCCACTCATCGACTTTTAGCGGCACACCGCAATAGGAAGTCACTGCGTCAACCATCAACAAAGAACCTGCGTTGTGAACTAGATCACTGATCTTTTCTAAAGGTTGTTTGGCACCTGTAGAAGTCTCTGCATGTACCAAGGCCACTAACTTAGGTTGAGGACATTTTTTAAGGGCTTGTTTGACTTGCGCAACTTTTGTCACCTCTCCCCAAGGTGTTTCAATCTTATGAACAGTCGCTCCACAACGCTCCGCAATATTTACCATCCGACCACCAAATACACCATTGATACAAATGATGCATTCATCTCCTGGCTCTAGTAAATTGACCAGACAAGTTTCCATTCCAGCAGAACCTGGCGCGGACACCACGAAGGTCAAATGATTCTTGGTCAACATGGTTTGTTGTACCATTGTTTTGACCTCATCCATCATGTTGACAAACGCAGGATCGAGGTGCCCAATCAAAGGACGAGCCATGGCATTGAGTACTCGAGGATGTGCATCAGAAGGCCCTGGCCCCATCAATATTCTATGCGGGGGATTAAAACTGTACATCTTTTTTTTCATCTTATTTTCTTAAATTTTGCTCAATATATTGAGCTACAGCTACAATTTCAGCATCACTCAAAATACCTTTAAAGGGCGTCATCAATCCTCGACCGTGATAAACTTGTGCCACACTTTCCACTAATGATAATTTTGACTGAGTCAAATCTTTCGCACCATTTACATTAAGGTCACCTGTAAATCCATGACAGGCTGCACAAAACATTTTGAATTTCTTTTTAGCATCTACAGCGCCAATATCTTCAGCAGATACCCCCGCTATTATTTCTTTTGCTTTTTTGATTTCTTCCGGCGGAATAGGAACGACTTTTGGCGCTTCTTCTTTCGGTTCCTCCTGTGTTGCTGTTTCCTCTTTTTCTGTTGAAGAGGCACTCGTAGTCATTTCTTCTTTAGGTGTTTCTACCTTTTTTGTTGTCTTTATAGTAGGAGTAATACTTGTCTTTTTCTTTGGTTTTTCGTTCGCACAACTCATCATGAAAACGAACACTAACAAACCCATTATTTTATAAAATTTCATTTTTCTGTTTTATTAATTTAAATATTTTTTATACAAAATTATAACCATGTTTTTTCAAAGGTAATGATCGAATTCGATCGCCAGTGGCGGCAAATATAGCGTTGGTCAATGCTGGTGCAGCGGGTGGTGTTGCAGGTTCTCCGACTCCACCTGGATATTCATCGACTTCCATAATATGCACTTCCACAACCGGCGCTACATTCATTCTGACCATTTCATATTGCGGGAAATTGTACTGTTCTACTTCGCCTTCGCTAAACGTAATTTCTCCATATAGAGCGGCGGATAAGCCGAAAATAATACCACTTTCCATTTGAGCATTGATCGTATCAGGATTGACAATACGACCACAATCGATGACACAATAAAATTTATCGATACTGATTTTTTTGTCGCCATGTTTGGTAATTTCAGCTACTTGCGCAACGATAGAACCAAAGGATTTACATAAGGCGATTCCTCGAAAACGATTTTCTGCTAAAGGTTGTTTCCAATTACTCATCGCAGCCACCTTATCCAAAACATTTACAAAGCGTTCATCCTGAATCAAGTTTCTTCGAAATTCATAGGGATCTTTTCCAGCGGCATGTGCGCATTCATCGACAAATGATTCTGTAAAAAATCCATTTTGCGAACTACCTACACTTCTCCAGTTCCCGACTTCAATAGGCGCTTCAATCTGACCAAATGCCAGTTTCATATTATCCATTTGATACGGAAGATCAATGGCTCCTTCAGGAGTAGATAAATCTTTTGCAGGAGAGTCAGCGAGAGCTGGTTTGATTCGACTCATAGAACTGAATCCTACGGATTGCAAAGCCATTTTATTTTCCCAAGCTTCAATTTTATCTCCGTTGAGCTTAGCTCTAAATTGGCTTTTCACAGCTGGTCGATACATTTCATGCCGAATATCCTCTTCACGTGTATATACTACTTGAATTGGGGTACCTTCCATTTCTTTAGCGACATGAGTTGCATTTAAAATCATATCAATTTCAGCTCTTCTTCCAAATCCACCTCCTAAGTATTTCATATGAACCTTAATTTTTTCATAAGCCGTCCCTGTAACAGCTGCTACTCCATCAGCCATTAAAGAACTTCCTTGATGTCCTGCCCAAATCTCGGCCTCATCTCCATTTACTAAAACCGTACAATTAATAGGTTCCATACAAGCATGAGCTAAGTAAGGCACATCATAAGTAGCGGATAAAACATCTGATGCTTCATCTAAAATCTTAGTTGCATTTCCTTCGTCTTTAGGTGTTGCGATAATTTTGTTGTCAATCACGTCTTGTGCTTGTTGATCGATTT
>CAYTVR010000216.1:0-12581 GCA_964441245.1 uncultured Saprospiraceae bacterium
GATGTCATTTTCAAGGCTTTTGGAACAGATAGAATTATGTACGGATCCGATTTTCCAGTTTGCCTTTTAGCAGGTAGCTACAAAAATGTAAAAGGAATACTATCTCAATATTTACGTGGCTTTTCTAAAGAAGAACAACTGAAAATATGGGCTACGAATGCCATCGATTTTTATAAATTAAACTAACGAAAACCAACAATGGATTTAAATCTAAAAGGAAAAATAGTTCTCATAAGTGGTGCTGCAGGAATAAAAGGCAGCATCGGAGAAACCATGCTAAGGGTACTCGCTAAAGAGGGGGCCATTCCTGCCATTATAGATAGAAATGATAGAGGATATGGTTATGTGGAAGAACTCAAAACCGAAGGAACGGATGCTCATTTTGTAAAAACGGATGTGACTCAACCCGACCAAATTGAGAAAGCTGTAAAAGAAATCGCAGAAAAATATGGCCGTATAGATGTTGTTATAAATAATGTGGGGGTCAATGACGGAGTGGGATTAGATAGTAGCTACGAGGACTTTTTAAAATCCTTGCATCTGAATATGATCAGTTATTTTTTAATTGTGAAACATGCCTTGCCTTTTCTAAAAAAATCGAAAGGTAATATTCTAAATATTGGATCGAAAGTGGGGTTGACCGGGCAAGGCGGTACTTCAGGATATGCTGCTTCTAAAGGCGGGGTTTTAGCATTGACTCGAGAGTGGGCGGTCGATTTGATTGGGGATAAAATCAGAGTGAATGCTATCATCATAGCTGAAAGTTGGACACCTGCTTATAAAAACTGGATCGATACTTTGGAGGATGGTGAGGAAAAACTAAAAAGTATTGTTCAAAAAATTCCTTTTGAAAATAGAATGACTACTCCTGAAGAGATCGCAAACAATGTCGCATTTTTAATTTCTGAAAAATCCTCACACACTACGGGTCAATTTGTATTTGTAGATGGCGGTTATGTTCACTTGGATAGATCATTACTGTCGACATAAATCACCTTAGACTTTCAAACAAAACATTTACCAAACAACATGAGTACAACAAACACAGCAGACAAAAAAAACGCTCCTGTATTAGCGTCTAATCTAATTTTTCCATTCGCATTGGTCACCTTTTGTTTTGCGTTATGGGGTTTTGCCAATGACATTACTAACCCATTGGTAAAAGCTTTTGGTACTATCTTTAATCAAAGCGCTTTTATTAGCTCTTTTGTACAATTTGCCTTTTATGCAGGCTATTGTATGATGGCAATACCAGCCGCTATTTTCATAAAAAAATACAGTTACAAATCAGGTATTCTTGTCGGCTTAGCATTGTATGCGATAGGAGGAGTCTTATTTATACCGGCGAGTTTGGTAGGCATGTTCTATCCCTTCTGTGCTGCTTTTTTTATTATGACTTGTGGATTGAGTTTCTTGGAAACGAGTGCCAATCCATACATCCTCTCCATGGGCGATGAATCTACGGCAACTCAACGACTCAATTTGGCGCAATCTTTTAATCCGATGGGATCTATTATCGGAATCTTAGTCGCCAAGGATTTTATCTTAGCGAAACTCAACAAGCTAAGTACAGATGAACGCGCCGCTTTGGCTGTTGATGAATTTGAAAAAGTAAAAATGACAGATTTAGCCATTGTAAGAGGACCATACGTCGCAATTGGAATAGTATTGTTAGTTGTTTTCTGTTTGATCTATTTTAAAAAAATGCCCAAGTCAAAAGATTCCGGCGGAAGTCTGGACATCAGTGGTACTTTTAAAAGGTTGATGTCAAACGTTCGTTATCGGGAAGGGGTGATTGCACAGGCCTTTTATGTAGGCGCGCAAATTACAGTTTGGACTTATACCATTCACTATGGTACGAATGTTTTGATGAGTGAAGGAATGATAGAAGCAGATGCAGCAGCCTATGCGGTTAATTTCAATTTTTATGCAATGATCTTATTCGCCATAAGTCGATTTGTATGTACGTTCATGCTCAAATACATCTCTTCTGGAAAATTATTAATGATTCTTTCTTTGGCCGCAGTCCTCTTATTGATTTCTGTGGTATTTGCTGGAGGCAGAGTAGGTTTATATTCATTAATCGGTATATCGGGTTGTATGTCTTTGATGTTTCCAACCATCTATGGAATTGCTTTAAAAGGAATCGGTGATGATGCCAAACTCGGCGCAGCAGGTCTGGTCATGGCTATTGCGGGTGGTTCTTTTATGCCTCCACTACAAGGATTGATGTTGGATAGTTATGGGGTACAAATGTCTTATTTGATGCCGATTATTTGTTTTGTGGTGATTGCGTGGTATGGGTATCGAGTGATGCGGGTGCATCATGCGTAGGTTTTAGTGATAGGATGATAGGTGGATAGGTAGATGGGTGGATGGGTTTCCTTCTAACCTGTCGAGCCGCCAGGCAGGACGTAAAGAACTGCGAAAGAAGGAAGCCCATCCACCCATCCACCCATCTACCCACTGAATTTGACCAAGAGCCAGCGTTTTATTAAATAAAAAAGATTAAATTTATGAATAAAAGATTTTGCCTAGCCTGTGATTTAAAAGACGATGCTCAGTTAATAGAAGAATATAAAAAATACCACGCCGCAGGCAATGCCTGGCCTGAAATTACAGAAAGTATTCAAGGTGCAGGTATCGAGGATATGCAAATCTATTTGATTGGAAATAGGTTGTTTATGATTATGGAAGTAAATGAATCTTTTGATGCACAACGCAAAGCGGAAATGGATGAGAACAACCCAAAAGTCCAGGAGTGGGAAAGTTTAATGATGAGATTTCAACAACTATTACCTTGGGCCAAAGAAGGACAAAAATGGATGATGATGGAAAAAATCTTTCAACTTGGGACTTAGTATACTGTGTACGTAGGAATTAACAACTAATTAAGATGAAGAAATGGATTTTTTTGAAGTTAAGATTAATAATGGCTTTTATCCTTTTTGGGCTACTGGTCAATAATGTTTGGGGGCAACCTATCTTTGAACATATTACTTCAGATGATGGGCTTTCTGAAAATGTAGTCAATTGCATCTTTCAAGATAGCAGAGGATTTATGTGGTTTGGTACTAATGATGGACTGAGCAAGTATGATGGTAATCGGTTTACTATCTACAAATCTGATTTTAGTCACAAGGGAGGAATCAATAGTAATTTAATTTTTTCCATAACCGAGGATCAGCAAGGAAATATTTGGATTGGCACTACTGGTTCGGGGATTTGCCGCTTCGATCCAAGAACGGAAATTTTCACGCCTTTCCAAAAAGATCCTAATAATAACAATAATAATACAGGGCTACTATCAAACTATATTGGAAACCTCTTTACCGATTCAAAAGGAAGAATATGGGTGGGAACAGAAATAGGGTTAAATGTATTTGATCCTTCTGAAGAAAACATCACTTTCCATTCTTATCTCACGCTCAACAAAGATATTACACGCATTAATGAAGATAAAAAAGGTAATATTTGGGTCAGTAATCGATTGGGGCTTTATAGGAGTTATGATATGGAAAAGCTCGATAAGTTTCAGTTTCAAAAAATTCAGACGGTCTCTAATGCGGAAAACAAAATTGGTAATATTACTGATTTTGCATTTGACAATAATAACCGATTAGTCGTACTTCAAAATTTCACCATTTATTATCAAGATACAGATAATGAACCTTCCTTTATCAATATTGGTGAAATTCTCAATGCAAAAACGATCCTAATAGACAAGGATAATAAAATATGGATTGGTGCAGATGGTGGTCTCTATTGTTATGAACGTCATCCAAACTCTTTAATTCCTCAGCGTACTCAACACTATGAGCATAATCCCACCAATAGAAAAAGCTTGAGTAAAAATTTGGTTAATTCTCTTTTTCAAGATCGGGACGGAATAATTTGGGTAGGGGTCAACGGTGGCGGACTCAACAAATTTAATCCTAATAGAAAAGCATTTACACATATCTCCAATCTTTCCAAGGATGAAGAAAGTACAGAAAAAGTCAGAGCCGTTTTGGAAGATAGCAATGGAACGCTCTGGATTGGAACGGAGGGAGATGGCTTATTTTGGAAAGATTTGTCTGTCAATTCTGATTATCAAAAATCATTCAATAGTCTTGATTATCAATTTCTCAATCGTCCTTTTGCATTAGAAGAAGTCTCCATTGGTGATAAAAAATGGTTGTTTGTTGGTTCTGAGGGCTATCCTAGTTTATCAAAAATTGCTATTTCAGATAACTCAGATAAGAAAATTGAACTCTATAGAGATATTCTCAATTCTGTTTTCTCTATCCTACAAGACAAAGACGATAACATCTGGATAGGTACTTATAATGGAGGGCTATGGAGATGGAAAATCAATGAAGCGGGAGACGGATTTGAAAAAACGCGTTTTGAAAATAATCCAAAAGATAGCCTGAGTTTATCCAATAATATTATTCGTCAAATTATCCAAGATAGCCGCGGAAATATTTGGGTGGGTACAGGTAATGGACTGAACAAAATTTCTGTCGATCAAGTAAACAAAGAGGCTATTCAATTTGAAGTATTCAAAAATGAATTAGGCAATGAAAGAAGTCTAAGTCATAATTATATTTTGGATATGATAGAATCTCATACAGGAACTATTTGGGTAGGGACGTTTGGTGGAGGTCTAAACAAATTCATACCTTCCTCTAATGATACGCCTTCTCATTTTGAACGTTATACAGAAACCAATGGCCTGGCTAATAATACGATCAAAAGTATATTAGAAGATGGACAAGGAAATCTTTGGTTATCAACTAATAAAGGATTGATCGAATTCAACCCAGAAAAAGAAACCGCTTTTAATTATAATCTTAAAGACGGACTTCAAGCCAATGAATTTTCTGAAGCAGCAGCGTTTTATCGAAAAAACGGAGAAATGATTTTTGGAGGTAGTAATGGCTTCAATATTTTCCATCCTGAAAAAATTGAAATTAATACGAATGAACCCGATGTACATTTTACAGGCCTATCTATCTTCAACAACTCTATTCAACCTCAAAAAGAATATAATGGCCGAGTTATTTTAGATCAAGCACTCTCCTTTTCAGATGCTATAGAACTGAAGTACAATGAAAATAACTTTTCAGTAGAATTTGCGGCTTTAGATTATTTAGCGCCTAAACAGATCCTTTATAAATATATGCTAAAAGGGTATGACAAAGATTGGAAATTGGCCTCTTCCTTAAATCCCTTAGCTACTTACACCAACCTTCGTAAAGGTAATTATACGTTAATGGTTAAAGCATCCAATGCGGATGGCATTTGGAATAATTCAAGCGCTGAATTAAATATTAATATCAAGCCTCCTATATGGCTAACTTGGTATGCTTATCTATTTTATGCTTTAGCCGCTTTTGGCATTTTATGGTTTTTTAGACAATATGAATTAATCGGAATTCAAGAAAAAAATGACCTTAGAGTCGCTAACTTAGAAAGAGAAAAACGAGAAGAAATACATGACTTAAAATTACGCTTCTTTACCAATATTTCTCATGAATTAAGAACACCACTGACTTTGATTATCGCCCCTCTGGAAAACCTAATCAAAAACGGAGTAAACCTTTCTTCAGATAAGGTAAGTGAACAATATCACTTGATGTATAAAAATTCTAAATACCTGCTGCGTCTTGTAGATCAATTGTTAGATTTTAGAAAATTAAATCAAGGAAAATTAATTCTAGAGGCTAGCCAAGGTGATATAGTAGCGTTTATTCGAGAAGCATCCCAACCTTTCCAGTTTATAGCTAGCAAACAAAATATAGATTTCGAAGTAGAGAGTGAAGACAAGGCCATCTACCTTTGGTTTGATCCCGATATTATAGAAAAAACATTGTACAACTTACTATCTAATGCTTTCAAACATACTCCTTCAGAAGGAAGAATCACTGTGAAACTTTCAACCAGAGAAGATATTAAAGGCTCTTTTGGAGGTAAACGAAAATTAATGAACTATTTCCAAATGGAAGTTATTGACACCGGCCAAGGTGTTTCTTCCAAGAATAAGCATAAAATATTTGAACGATTTTACAAAGAAGGAGGAGATAAATTCACTAATGATGGGGCAGGTATTGGGTTATCTTTTACCAAAAGTCTCGTTCAACGACATTATGGACAAATTTTATTAAAAAGTAAGAAAAAGGAAGGCTCTAATTTTATTGTTCAACTTCCAATAAGTAAAAATGTATTTGCCAAAGGCGAAATCGTTAACAAAGAATTTTCTTCTCATCATTTTAGCACTGATCCTTTAGAATATTTCTCTCCTGAACAACCCACTACCCTCCCGGAAATGGAGACCATCCGTACAACTAGTGAACCTACCGAACAATTGCCCTTATTACTTTTTGTTGATGACAATAGTGATATTCGAAAATTTATCAAGAGTGGCTTTGAAAATGACTTCCGTATTATTGAAGCAGAGAATGGTTTGAAAGGACTTGAAGTTGCTAAATCTTCTATTCCAGATATCATCATAAGTGACGTCATGATGCCTGAAATGACTGGTATAGAAATGTGTAATGCACTCAAAGCATCCGTTGACACCAGTCATATTCCAATAGTTTTGTTAACGGCAAAAACCACTACCGAAAGTGTGAGTGAAGGTCTCGAAACGGGTGCTGATGCTTATGTCAAAAAACCTTTTCAATTAGATATTTTAAGACAACAGATAATCAACATTCATAATCAACGAGAAATCCTAAAAACTCGATTTAGAAAAGAGGCCATTCTACAACCTAAGGAAATTACAGTTACTACTGTCGACGAAGAATTTTTACAAAAAGCCGTTGATCTTATTGAAGAACATATGTCGGAAGCAGAATATAATGTAGAAGCATTAGTAAAGGACATGTACATTAGCCGCAGTAAATTATACCTAAAAATAAAAGCGTTGACTGGATATTCAACAAGCGAATTTATCCGTACCGTTCGATTAAAAAGAGCCGTACAATTACTGGAGCAAAGTGATTTCACCATTAAGGAAATCATGTTCATGACTGGATTCAATACGGCTTCCTATTTCTCTAAGTGCTTTAAAAAATTGTATGGCATCGTTCCTAGTGAATATGTTCGCAAAAAGAAAGAAAGGCTGGCTAAGGATCAGCAAAAATAGTAATCTCAAAAGAGACAATAACAATATCCATAACAACAAACATACATTTTCAAAACGAAAAATTAACAACCACACTAAACACTTTTAAAACCAAGCTTTAATCTCTCCCAAATGCTAAGCGGGCGGAAGCTCCCCTCCCTCCACAAGGTCGGGACAAGGTTAGGGCCTGGGGGTTGCGCTGGCAAAAAAGTGTACAGTAACAAAACGAAAAATTTTCATGAAATTCCAAACTACAGATTGGGTATTCTTTATTTTATACCTAGTGGGCATCATTTGTATTGCTCTTTATATTTCCCTAAAAAAACGAGGCGAAAAAGAGACGACCGAGTCTTATTTCATGGCAGGAAAATCGCTCCCCTGGTGGATCATCGGTGGATCATTGATTGCTTCCAATATTTCAGCTGAACAATTTATCGCCATGTCTGGTGATGCGTTTCGATTGGGTTTAGGAATTGCCACTTACGAATTTATGGCAGCGCTGACCTTGATCATCATTGCATGGTTTGTCTTACCTATTTATTTGAAAAAAGGGATTTACACCATGCCTCAATTTATTGAGCAACGCTATGACGCCAATGTCCGAACGGGGCTTGCCATCTTTTGGTTACTCATTTTTGTTTTTGTCAATATAACTACCGTACTCTATTTAGGTGCGCTAACAATGGAAAGCACTTTGGGTATTAACCTCATCTGGGGCGTTATTGGCTTAGCAATATACTCTGCCACTTTTTCCATTTTTGGGGGATTGCGAACCGTAGTTTGGACGGACTTGATTCAGGTGGTATTTCTAATCGGAGGCGGACTGATGACCACTTATTTTGCTTTGGATGCTTATAGCAATGGTGGAGGTTTTTTCACGGGCCTTTCTAATTTATACACTGAAGTAAACGATCGGTTTGACATGGTGATTTTCAAAGGAGATTTAATGTACACCAATGACGATGGCGGAACCTCTGATGCTTGGGACAAACTACCCGGCTGGAGTGTACTCATCGGTGGAATGTGGATTGCCAACTTTTATTATTGGGGTACCAATCAATACATTATTCAAAGAGCCTTGGCGGCTAAAAATATTCAAGAAGCTAGAAAAGGTATTGCGTTTGCCGCCTTTATGAAATTACTTTTACCACTTATCGTTGTGATCCCCGGAATAGTAGCCTACGCCATGAAAGCCGATGTCACCAAAGGAGATCAAGTATATTCTTGGGTATTGAATGAATATATTGGGACAGGTTTTAAGGGCTTGTGTTTTGCAGCAGTAATCGCCGCTGTGGGTTCTTCTATTAGTTCTATTGTCAATAGTGTATCTACTATTTTCACTATGGATATTTATCGACACATTGGTGGAGCTGAAAACAAATCGGAAGAACATTTAGTAAGGGTTGGGAAAATCACAGCTGGAGTAGCACTTATTTTGGGCGTTATCATTGCGCCTCAATTTGTGGCTTTGGAATCTGCATTTTCATTTATTCAAAAATACACTGGCTTCTTCAGTCCGGGTATCTTAGTCATTTTTGCATTTGGTTTATTTTGGAAAAAGGCATCTACGAGAGCAGCCATGCTGGTGGTCTTACTTTCTTTGCCCTTATCCTTTTTTGTTGATTTACAGTTTCCACAAATTCCATTTATGAATCAGATGGGCATCAGTTTTATTATTCTATCAATAATTATGATTGTGGTTTCCTTGATGAAAAATAAAGGCGATGATGAAAATGCGATTAAATTGGAAGATGGCATATTTCAAACGTCCTCTTCCTTTAAAATTAGTGCCTTAATTATTTCTGGAATTTTAGCGGCTATTTATACCGTGATGTTTTAAGCTCCTAAGCTGGCGAAGTCAGTATCATAGGATTTTCCCCCATGCAGAGGCTTGTACTGAGCTTGTCGAATGTAGCGCAGAGCTGTCGTGCGATTTTCACCTGACGTTTTTTTTCTCACGCAGAGGGCGCAGAGAGCGCAGAGCTAACGTGTGGTTTTCGCCTAACGTTTTTTCCTCACACAGAGGCTACAGAGAGCACAGAGCTAACGCGAGTTTCACGAACTACCTCAGCGCTCTTTGCGCTCTCTGCGTGCGGAATCCGCATCTTGGCACGACTAATTAGTGCATTCGTGGCTTTCATTTTTCCAACTCTTGCCAAAAAGCTTGTGCCGACCTTGTGGAGGTAAATGCAAGACTTGCAACTTAACAACAAAACACGCTCTAAAATCAATTCACTCATGAAGCACCGTCTCCTTCCTACCCTATTTTTTTTCCTTGCCATTTTATTGTTACAAAATATTAATGCCTTTGCCTTCCAACAACTCCCTTTCGGTTTTCCCGATACGGATAGAGAAAAATTAAACATTAATACCAACTGGGATTTTTACCTTGAAAAATGTGTAGCTGAGGATGACAAGATGCAGCCACCACCTGTTGAATTTCGAGCGGTAAACTCCGATTGGGAAAAAGTGAACTTACCACATGGTTTAGAATTATTTTCCAATGACATGAACGGCAGCACAGATGACCCTTTTCAAAAAACTTTCCAACGACATATTGGATGGTACAATCGCAGTTTTAAAATTGATGCCCAAACTCATCAAAAAATATTCCTTGAATTTGAGGGAGTACACCAGGTGACTAACCTTTGGGTTAATGGCAAACATGTGGGACAACACAGTATAGGAGGATACACCCCTTTTCATTTTGAAATTACGGACTTTGTAAAAGTGGGCGAAGTAAACACGATCACTGTTAGTGCGGACAATCGAAAAAATAAAAACATTCCTCCTGATGGAGATCAGTTTGATTTTATAAAATTCGGAGGAATTTATCGAGATGTCTATTTGGTAAAAACCAATCCACTTCACCTTACTTTCCCTTGGGAAAATTCAAAGGCTGGTGTGACCATTACCACTCCTTCTGTAACAAAAACGAATGCGACCATTAATGTAACGACTAATGTTATAAACCAATCCAACGAAGCCAAAAACTGTACGGTCTTGACTAGAATCCTGGATGCCAACAATCAAGTGGTCGTCAGAATGGAGCACCGTAAAAAAATCGAAGCCAATCAAGATTATATTTTTTCTCAGACCGGAGGCATAACAGAACAGTTACATTTGTGGTCGCCGGATGCTCCGTATTTGTATCGAGTGAATACTGTAATTTCAGAAAATGGAAAACCAGTTGATGTTCAAGATAATCCTTTGGGCATCAGATGGTTTGAGTTTATCAATGGAGAAGGTTTTTTTCTCAATGGAAAAAATGTAGAACTCGTAGGAGCGAATCGACATCAAAGTTATCCGTTTATTGGAGATGCTGTTCCAAATTCTTTACATTGGAAAGATGCGTATCAATTTAAACAGGCAGGATTTAATATGATTCGATTGGCACATTATCCACATGATAATTCCTTCATCGAGGCATGTGATGAATTAGGCATTTTACTTTATGAAGAACCCCCTTCCTGGATTGGAATTGGAGAGGAACCTTGGTTTGAAAATCTTGAAGAAGCCACTCGTCGTATGATTCGAAATCATAAAAATCATCCTTCCATTTTGATGTGGGGTGGTTCATTGAATCATCGAGGTCCAGTAGAACGATTACATTACACCTGTAAAGAAGAAGACCCAAGCCGACCAACGGCTTCCAATGGTAGCCCCTGGACAGGTCCCCGAGGATCGGGAATTTGTGATATTTATACGCCCATGGATTACCAAACCATGCCCATTTATGATGATGAAATTTCGTACCTATGCGAGCATGGAAGTAGTCCGGATGCCAGTCGGCAACAGTTTGAATTGTCCCGCTCAAGAGAATCAAAAAATAGAATTGGAGTAGCGGTCTGGACGGCACATGATTATCATTCTTTCAAACCAAATCGGTACATGTATCCTCGTCGTACTTGGTCTTGGTACCGAGTTCCGAATGAACCATTTTATTGGTATCAATCAGAATTGTTAGCACGTCCCATTCTGCACATTGGAGATGAACGAATTTCAACAGAGGGAAAAGTCATCGTCTTCAGTAATTGCCAGGAAGTGATTTTAAAGCATAATGGGAAAGAGATCGCAAGGCAATTTCCAGATGTTAATCCAGAGACACAACATCTACTCCATCCCTCTTTTACTTTTCAATATGATTGGCAAGATGGAAAAGTGGAAGCTATTGGATTGAGCCAAGGTGTAGAAACAGCACGACATTTTTTACAAAAAAACACCACTCCAGCTAAAATAAAATTAGTTGCTGAAATGGATGAACGCCCATTTTATGCCAATGGTTCGGATATAAAAATGATCCGAGCCTACATTTTAGATGGCAATGGAAATGTGGTTCGCAATGATCAGTCGCTTGTCTCTTTTGAAGTCACCGGCGAAGGAAGTCTAATAGGAGAAAATTTAAAAGATGCTAATCCCAACGAAGCTTACTGCGGAGTAGCTACTGCCATGATTCATTCCAACCTGAAAAGTGGACGTATCCAGATCAAGGCATCGGCAAAAGGACTTCAATCAGATGAATTAGAAGTATCAACCACAGCTGTTATTTCTTCTGATGAAATGATTAATAATGCTCAAGCAATTTTTGACAATAGAAAAGAAAGAATTGATATAGGTGGGCAAGGGCAGTTTTTACAATTCGGTTGGCAAGCATGGACAAGTGGACCAAGCGATAAAAAAAATATTGGCGATGGAAATGGGAATTTATTAGATATAAACGACGATTCATCTAACAATCAAACTACAAACCAAAATGTTTTTTACTTAAAAAAATTCCCTAAGGCGAGTATAGAAATAACGGCGAACGAAGCATTAGAATGGACAACTTCATGGGGACAATCAAGTCCGCTTGCTTATCTAAATATGGATGGTGTACAAGTTACACCAAATGACAATTTGTCTTTAAAAATCAAAACTCTACCAAAGGGGAAATATCAGCTTCGTACCTGGCACCACCTAAAAGAGGAATATAAAAAAGTAAACGATTCCTATGAAATCTCCATCAAAAATGCGCCTTCCAAATACAAAGTAAAACCAACTAGCGGACACTATTTGGAAAAAAGAATTCCTTCTTCTCAGACTTTTCAAGTATATTCAAATGGTAGAGATGAAATCGAAATTAAGATAATAAATGTCAATAAAAAACTCCCGGTAATTCTTAATGGGATTGAGATTGAAGAGGTGGTGGGGGTGGATAGGTAGATAGGTGGATGGGTTTCCCTCTAACGTGTCCGCCCTTGAGGCCAATGTCATTGACGGAAGAAGAATAATGAATATGAATGTCCAATAACGAATATTGAATTTGCCCTATAACGCGAGATTCACGGTCGGGGACATTCATTATTCATCGGTTCAATATTAGAGATTATGTCTGGCAATTTCGTATGAGAAAGAATTTTATTCGTGCATTCGTGGCTTAAAAATGCGCTATACAAAATCTCTGTGCATATTCTCTATTCAATATTTTTAA